>JBDSHZ010000090.1:0-6038 GCA_039918235.1 Pelobium sp. | reverse complement strand
GAGCTGCCATTATGCTTTCTTTTGTATTGATTGCAAAGGCAAGTGCTAAGCGTGTTAATATTTTTAATGTGATTGCTGTTGCCGCATTTATATTATTGATTTCCAATCCTTTTAACATCACTAATGTTGGCTTTCAACTTTCCTTTATTGCAGTGAGCGGGCTGATATATCTCCAACCTAAAATAAATAGTTTATATCAACCAAAAAATAAAATCATTACTTTCTTATGGTCAATTATCGCGGTTTCTATTGCTGCGCAAGTAGCTACCGCACCAATAAGTTTGTATTATTTTCATCAGTTTCCGGTTTACTTTATAATCAGCAACCTTTTTATTGTAGTTCCTGCTACGTTAATTATGTATTTGGGAATTGCACTATTGATTTTTTCTGGATTAGAACCATTAGCTAAAATTTTAGGCTATTTACTAAACCAATTAATAGATTTTACCAATAATGGTTTATTTTTAATTGAGCAAATTAACCACGCCAATATCAAACAAATTTGGTGGAGCGTTGCCACAATTGCATTATGCTATGCCATCCTGATTCTATTTTTGAAAAGCAATAAAAACAAATATTATCTCAAATTTGCTTTTGCTTTATTCGGGATTTTCATTTTTAAAATGAGTGATGATGAGTTTAAGCATATCCGTCAAAAACAGGTTGCTTTTTTCAGTTTAAGAAAAAACACTGCAGTTGCATTTATTAAAGGCAGAAATGCCACTTTAATAACAGATCTTGATGTTAATGACTATACCTATTTATTTTCTGTAAAACCTTATTTAGACAGCTGTCATGTTCAGTATATAAAATATGTGAACCCACATTTAAATGTAGGTGAAAAATTATTTAGTTTCGCTGGTAAACAACTAAAAATCATCAATCATAAAAACAATAACTTTAATGCATCTAAGGCAGATTGGCTCTTGTTAAGTGGAGATAAAATTTATGATTTGGATAGAGTTTTATATTCAAATAAAGTTAAAGTATTATTTATTGATGGCAAAAACAGAGATTTTGTGATTGATGATTTTAAACAACAGTTAGGAAAACATCAACAGCCCTACCACGTTTTAAAAAGAGATTATGCCGTTGAAATAAAATTAGAATAAATAAAATATGATAGTGGTTGAATACCTTGTTGAAAACAGAATAGCTCATATTACCTTAAATAGAGCAGAAAAGAGAAACGCTTTTAACCCAGAAATGATTGTTGAGCTTACCAAATCATTTAAACTTGCTGAACATGATGAAAAAGTAAAAGTGATTATTCTAAAAGCCAAAGGAGATGTTTTTAGTGCTGGCGCAGATTTAGATTACCTTAAAAAACTGCAGGCTAACTCATTTGAAGAAAACCTTGAGGATTCTAATTTACTAAAGAAATTATTTAATCTGATTTATCAACAACCAAAAATTGTGATTGCCCAAGTTGAAGGTCATGCCATTGCTGGTGGTTGTGGCTTAGCTTCCATCTGCGACTTTGTTTTTAGTACTCCTGAAGCTAAATTTGGTTATTCAGAAGTTAAAATAGGATTTATTCCAGCTATTGTAGCAGTTTTTCTGATCAGGAAAATTGGTGAAGGTAAAGCAAAAGAACTTCTCTTTAGTGGAGATTTAATTGATGCTGAACGAGCTAGAGAAATAGGTTTGATCAACTATATCAGCGAAAGCGACAAAATTGAAACCGATGTAAATGATTATGCCGAGAAGCTCTGTAAAACAACATCTGCACAATCTATTGCGTTAACGAAGCAATTAATCAATAATGTACAAGATTTAGAATTGGAAGAAGCTTTAGATTTTGCGGCAGAAATGAATGCACATGCCCGTTCTACCAATGATTGCAAAAAAGGAATTGGTGCATTTCTCGGTAAAATAAAAATACAATGGTAAGCTAAAATGTAACTTATTAAGATTAATAGGCTCTAATTATTATGAAATTTAAATCTATGTTAAAAAATATCAAATTTGGTCTTATTGCTTTCATTTGCATGGGATCATCTTTTGTTGCACTAGCACAAAAAACTATAAAATCTGGCACTATTACTTACGCGGTAGAATTCCAGCTGCCACCAGATCAGCAGGCAATGGCCGCAATGCTTCCTTCAGAATACAAAGTTGCTTTTGATGGAGAAATGAGCAAGTTTAAGTTAGATATGGGTATGTTTTCTACCCAAGTAATTTATAATGCTGGGACAAATGAAAGTTTAAGTTTAACTGAAGTTCCAATTCAGAGTAAAAAAATCGCAGTGAAAATGACATCTGATCAAACTAATCAGATGCAAGAAATGCAAAGCGGAGAAAAAGATTTTGAAGTTAAAGCAACTTCTGAAACAAAAAAGATAGGTGTATATAATTGTACAAAATACATCTTAACCGATAAAATTTCTGGTGATAAAACTGAAGTTTGGACAACTAATGAAATTACTATTCCAAAGAATAGTTTAACAACTATGGTAAAAGATGTTAAAGGTTTTCCGGTGGCATTTGAGTCAAGTTCAAACGGAATGAAAGTAAAAATGAATTTAAAACAGGTGAAAGAGGAAGAAGTACCTGCAATCACATTTGATGTACCTTCGGATTATGAAGTATTGAGTTTTGATAGTATGCTACAGATGATGGGCGGAAGATAAACCTATTGTCAGAATTGATTTAAAGGCTTTTATCATGTCGTGATTTATTTAACTTGCACCATGTTTAAAAGCCTTTCTTTTTTAATCCGATATTTCCTTTTTTGGATGCTGTTTTTCTTTCTGAACAGATTGGTTTTTGTAATTTGGTATGCAGAAAAAGTCTTTGGTACTGGCTTTATCAGCGTTCTTAAATCTTTTACCTATGGTGCACACATGGATGCTTCTATGACTGGCTACATTTGTGTGATCCCATTCCTTCTTTTTTTTATTTCTTGGTTTTTACCTTATTTCAATTTCCCGAAGGGAATAATAAAATATTACACGATTATCTTAATCGCACTTACTGCTACATTCACTTTAGTAGATATTAATATTGTAAGAGAATGGGGAACTAAATTAAATTATAGGGCTATTGATTTTTTTTTAGATTCAACAGGAGACGCTATTGCTTCTACTTCTTCTTCTCCTATACTCTTAAGCTTTTTTTATTTTATATCAATAATTTTTTTAGGGATTGGTTTTTATCAAAAGTTTGTCCACAATCATACTTTAATTAATAATAAGGTTAAATTATATTTTAAAATCCCAGCAACTTTGCTAGGTCTCGGACTCGTTTTTTTAGCGATTAGAGGAGGTTTAAGCGTTGCCCCAATGAATACCAGCAAAGCTTATTTCAGTGATCAGCAAATCATGAATTATGCTGCCACTAATACGGATTGGTTTTTAATGGCTAATATATTAGAAAATCAAAAATCAAAGGGCAACCCTTACCATTATTTTAAGGATGATGAAGCCAAAAACATTACTGATAGTTTGTTTTCGAACAAGAAAGAAGATTTTACCAAGGTAATTAATACGGTTAAACCAAACGTAATTCTGATCATTATGGAAAGTTTTACTGCTGATGTGGTGGATGAGTTAGGAGGCGAAAAAGGGGTAACTCCAAATTTTAGCCAATTAATTAAAGAAGGGTTATTGTTTGAGCATATTTATTCTGCTTCAGACCGTACAGATAAGGGCTTGGTAGGCACCATCAGCGGTTTCCCCTCGCAAGCCATAAGAAGTATCATTAAAGAGAACGATAAACAGGAAAGACTCCCTTCCATTTCACAGGAATTATTTAACAACAAATACCATACTTCTTTTTTTTATGGAGGAGATACCGATTTCTCTAATTTTAAATCTTACCTCTTGAGTCATCAATATCAAGATATTATTGATGTTAAATCTTTCAAAAATAAAGAAGTTGAATCCTCATGGGGCGCTTATGACCATGTTACTTTTCAAAAACAGCTCAGCTATCTAAATCACCAAAAACAACAGTTTTTTTCTACATTGTTAACACTTTCTAATCACGAACCTTTTGAACTGCCTGAGAAAGGAAAGTTTGGGAATAATACAGTAGAGAATAAATTTAGAAGCACCAGCTTTTATACCGATAAAGCTTTAGCTAATTATGTTAAGGAAGCAAAGAAACAAGCTTGGTATGCAAACACTTTGTTTATCATAATTGCTGATCATGGCCATAGGTTACCATTGAGCATTCATGAAATTAATAACCCAGCAAGGTATCATATCCCACTATTATTCTTTGGCGGTGCTTTAAAACAAGAATTTAAAGGGAAAAGAATTGAAAAATTCGGTAGTCAGGTTGATGTTGCTTCTACCCTATTAAAACAAATTAATATAGTGGATACTGCGTTTCATTTTAGTAAAAATCTTCTAAATCCTACTACCAAAGCTTTTGCATTTTATAGCTGGGATAACGGTTTCGGTTATATCGATAAAGATAAATCTGTCAGCTTTGATCCTGTTGCAAACAAAATTAATTTTAGCGTACCTGAAAATTTAGAAGAAGATAAAAAGGAAAAGGCTTTAACTTACGCTAAAGCCATGATGCAAAAAGTATATCAGGAATTTTTAGATTATTAATTGACAGTTTCTTCTAATACTTCTTCTTCTAAACTTGACATCCAATCTTCAAATAAATTGTGTTCTAATTTTACAGAGAAATTTGCATGTTTTTCCCAATCCGGAGAGAACGTTTTTAACTGATGCAACATTTCTTCCAAATGGCCTTCTTCTTCTAAAATAATGGATTTAACCGTTACCTTACTATCCGTTGCTGTTAAAACATCCTGATAAACTGGATACAATTCATCGGCCCTAACTTCAATAGCGTAAGTAACCAGTAAATAAGCAGCAAAACGCAGTTCTAAACCTTTTAAGTCAAGTTCTTTCTTTATATACTTACAAACCTGAACATCCAGGTTATTAAGGTAATACTTACTGGCTTTTGGAGCCAATAAATATTGGTTTTCATAATTTTCACAAAGGTTCTCTCCTATTTTGGCAATCTGCTTTTTTAGATAATAAGCATGACGATGTTCTTCTGCGGCATGCTTTAAAATAATTAAGGTGACTTTCTCCTTATCCTCCGATGCTGAAATTTTTCTGGCTCCAGCATTCTCCATAAAAGATAAAGTGTTGAGCCATTTAGCATGTAGCAAATCATCCCCAACTATATTTTCTAATGTCTCTTTCAGTTTCATCTTAAAATTCTTTTAATGCTGTTCTTATCTGTTCGTAAATATAATCCAAATCATCATTGCTCATACAATAAGGAGGCATAATGTAAAGTATATTACCTAAAGGTCGCAAAATAATTCCTTTAGCTATAAAAAAATCATACAATTTATCTCTAATATTATTGAAATATGAAGTGGCTTCAATATCCCAATCCATGGCGATTATGGTGCCGCATTGCCTTACATTTTTAAGCTGTTGATGATTTGCAATTTCAGCTTTGAACTGCTGATGTTTACTTGATATTCTATTTATATTTTCTTGCGTTTCAGGTTGCATTAACATATCAAAACTGGCGTTTGCTGCTGCACAAGCAACGGGATTTGCAGTGAATGAATGTCCATGAAATAAAGTCTTCATTTTATCATCAGATAGAAACGCATTATAAATTTCTTGCTTACAAGAAGTGATACCCAATGGCATAGTGCCTCCAGTTAATCCTTTAGAGAAGCACATTAAATCTGCTTTATAATTTAAATGATCTGAAGCAAACAGTTTACCTGTTCTACCAAAACCTGTCATCACCTCATCTGCAATGGTGAGAATATTTTCTTGGTTACAGTGCTGTATCAGCTCATCCAGATATTTTGCTTCGTACATTAGCATTCCTCCTGCACCTTGAACCAATGGCTCAAATATAAAGCAGGCTAAATGTGATTTAAGGTTTGAGATTTTAGATTTTAAATCACTGATGTTGCTTGAATTTGGTAAATCAATAAATTCTACATCAAATAACATCGATTCAAAAGGTGCAGTAAAAGCACTCCTTCCACTTACCGCCATTGCTCCGAAAGTATCCCCGTGGTAAGCATTTTTAAA
>JBDSHZ010000089.1:0-61291 GCA_039918235.1 Pelobium sp. | reverse complement strand
AAAAAGCCAAAGAAGCTGAACTTTTTCTTAAAAACATTCAAAGCCAGGATGATGTGGTGGTTTTAGATGAGAGGGGAACCGAATTAAGCTCGCTACAATTTGCAGATTTCCTGAATAAAAAAATGATTGCCAGTGTGCAGCATTTAGTTTTTTTGATTGGCGGACCTTACGGATTTGATAAAACTGTTTACAGTAGAGCGAACTATAAAATATCCTTATCTAAAATGACGTTTTCACATCAAATGATAAGACTTTTTTTTGTGGAGCAGATTTACAGATCTTTTACAATTTTAAAAGGAGAACCTTATCATCATGAATAAAACCTCATGAATTGAAAAAAACACTACCATTTACAATCTTATTGATTGCCTTTTTTAGCTTAAGGCATTCTTTTGCTCAAACTCCACCTTCAAATGATAATTGCACTGGAGCAATCACCATAAAATCTGTTTCTGGTTACTGTTCTAATCCAGCTGAATTTTCCAATGTAAATGCCACTGCTGTGGGAGGCCTTGCTAAAGCACAAGAGTGGCCTTCTGTTGGTAAAGATGTCTGGTTTAAATTTGTAGCTACAGCCTATGATGTAAATATTGATGTAAAATCCTCCTCAGGCTTAGGAACTCTAAAAAGGCCTCAAGTTGCCATCTACACCACAAATGATTGTATGAATTTTAGTCAGCAAATTGGAAGTTTTTTTCAATCTAATACTGAAGGATCTTACTACAAAGGTGGTTTAACAGTTGGACAGACTTATTATGTTAGAATAAGTGGAGACAACAATAATGTAGGTACATTTCAATTATGTTTGGATAATTACTTCCCACCTTTAGCGCCCGGGCAAGATTATGGAACAGCGTCGCTATTATGTAGTAAAGAAGCTTTTACTCAATATAATGTTACTGGTGCTGGCTTAGATAATAGAGAAGCAAAAGGAACATGTATGGATGGCTTTGCTGAGTCAAATACAGCTTGGTATAAATGGATAGCAAGCAATAATGGCACATTAACATTTAATATTATCCCTACTGATATTACAAATGATATGGATTGGGTTTTGTTTGATTTAGGTCCATCAGACAATCCAAAACCAATTGATGCTTCAAATGCAATTAGATGTGCTTCAGGGTCTGGAGTAGTTCCAGAATGTAATCCAAAATATTATATAACAGGTTTAAACTTAACTTCAACTGACTTAAACGAGCCTGGTGGATGCGGTTTAGGTCAAGACGGTTTTGTAAGGTTTATTGACATGCAAAAAAACCATTTATATGCACTTTTGATCAACAACTTTGAAAATGCAAATAACGGTTTTAGAATAGAGTTTGGCGGTACAGGAGAATTTGAAGGACCAGCCCCAACATTTAAAACCCAAAACACCTTTTGTAATACACAATATACGACCACCTATACTGCTGATGAGAATAGAGCTGGATATCAGTATTTATGGGATTTTGGTGAGGATGCTTCAACAAAAACAAGTACAGCTGTAGGTCCCATTACAGTTAATTACACCGGTCCGGGAGAAAGAGTGGTCACCTTGCAGGTTACCAGTCCTTTAGGATGTATCAGTTACCGTTCTTCTTTCTTTAAAGATTCAGGGCCAATTCCCAAAATTGCCATTGAACCTGTGCCTAATATCTATTGTGTAGGAGACAACTTAGTGCTTACACCAACCAATAGAGCCTTAGGAGTGGATGCTTTTTGGACGCTCCCAAGTGGAGAAGAAGTAATGAGTGATCAGTTGATTGTCCCCTTAACCAGTGAGGCACTATCTGGCATTTATAAAATGCGCTTACAATCAGGTGAATGTGTTGGAGTTGGAAATGAAATCTCCATAACTGTTTTAAAAAAACCTATAGCTAACTTTGAGGTTTCACCAGGGTTAGATCAGCTTTACAGTGCCCCTATTCTTTTTAATTTCTATAATTCCAGTAAAGACGCAACAGGTTATATCTGGAATTTTGGTGACGGCATTACCAGCACATTAGAAAATCCTAGCCATACTTATGATCTTCCTGGAAAATACCAGATTAGCTTGGTAGCTTATAATGAACAATGTGCCGACACATTAAAATTACCTATTTTAAAAATACTGGCTGATGGGGAATTATTGGTTCCGAATGCTTTTACGCCAAATGGCGATGGCAACAACGATGAGTTCAATATTTTGGTGGCTAATTTAAAAAGTTACCATATAGATATTTTTAATAGGTTTGGCTCAATTGTATTTTCTTCAGATAGTATTGTGGATAGTTGGGACGGCACCAGAGGTGGTAAGCCCATGCCTGTTGGTGTTTACTATTTTGTTATCAATGCGGTTGATTTATCAGGAAACAATATTTTCAAGAAAAACAGTGTTACTTTAATAAGATAATATGAACTTATTCGGCAATAAACGTGATTACCGCTTTAAAACCAACCAACCAAAAAACGAGCAACTCTTATTTTGGGGATTGGGGATTTTAGTGAGTTTGATTTTTATGGTGCTTTACTATTTACAACAACATTAAATATTCTTTAAAACAAAAAAAAAGCGGAGGTCATCCGCTTTTTCAAATATCTTAAACCATAAAGATTAAGGATTTTTACTTCCTCCTGATTTTTTCACAGCTACACTTTTGGTGTTTCCGGCTTTCTCATTTTTTGGCTTTGCAGTTTTAGCTTGGCTTGCTTTTACAGATTTAGCCTTTACTTCTGCTTTAGCTTCTCCTTCTTCCGTTTTAACTTCCTCAGCTTCTGAAAAAAGTGGCATATCTTTTAAAATATGAAACCAGTTTACAATTTTTTTGATATCAGAAGAATAAACTCTAGCCTCGTCATGATCTGGCGCTACCTCAAAAAAGAATGTTCTCAATTCTTTTCCATCAGCTTTAGCTTCAGGCACTTTAGCAGCCGCTTTCATCTTTTCAAAAATGTCTTTCAGCTTCAGATCTTCGTCTTCTCCGTAAACAGTAATATCTTCCAGAGAAGCTAATTTAGCTGTCGACATATTTACAATAGTCTTGGCCTTTTGTTCATCTAAACTTTCTAAAATAAAGCCTGTTTTGTTCTGACCTATCAATTTATGCAATCCCGGCTTACCGGAAACAGCTACTAAACCTGTTAAATTCATCTTTCTTTTTTAATATTAATCTTCTATTACATCAATAGAAACAATCCTATCTCCTTGTTTAATATCATCAACCACGTCTACATTTTCAATTACTTTACCAAAACAAGTATGGTTACGGTCTAAATGTGCAGTGTTATTTCTGCTATGACAGATAAAGAACTGAGATCCTCCAGTATTTCTACCGGCATGCGCCATAGAAAGTACGCCCCTATCGTGGTATTGGTTTTCTCCGTCCAACTCACAATCAATATGGTAACCTGGGCCACCAGAACCTGCCTTGTGTGCAGTAGCATCATCTTTTGAAAAAGGGCAGCCACCTTGTATTACAAAATCAGGTAAAACCCTGTGGAAAGTTAATCCGTTATAAAAACCTTCTTTAGCTAGTTTTTTAAAGTTTTCAACTGCTTTTGGTGCGTCTTTGTCATAAAACTCAACAGTCATGTCGCCTTTGGCAGTTTTAATTATCGCTTTGCTCATCTATTTTAATTTTTAAGAGTGTGCAAAATTAACAAAATTTTTAAGGTCCTTAAACGTTTTCAAGGTTTATCCTTATTTTTAGGAAAATGAAACGACTCATATTTATATTTATTCTCTTCCTTTTTAGCTTTAACTGCTTTTCCTCCTCTATTTTAATAGGGATGGATGAGCAACAAAGAAATCATTTAAAAGCTTATGGTATCGCTTTTTGGACTTTAAAAAAAGATCTAGAAGTAGATTGGCTGTTAAATTACCGAGGCGGAAGTTTTTTAATTGCTTATAATCAAGTGATAGAAAATGAGTTGAAAATAAGAGGGGTGAGTTATGAAGTTATCGCTGATGCAAAAGTAAATGCCATTCTTACAGAGATCAATAATCCAGAAGTGAATATGGATATTGTAAAACTGGAGAAAGCGCCCAAAATTGCAGTTTACTCGCCAAAAAGCAAATTACCTTGGGATGATGCCGTTACCATGGTGCTCACTTATGCAGAAATTCCTTACGAAGTAATTTATGATGAAGAGGTGATTGGCGGGAAATTGCCTCAATACGATTGGTTGCACCTGCACCATGAAGATTTTACAGGTCAATATGGTAGGTTTTGGGCGAATTATAAATCTGCTTCTTGGTATCAGGATGATGTGCGTTTACAAGAAGCCACCGCAAAAAAATTAGGCTTTAATAAAGTGTCTCAAATGAAATTGGCTGTTGCACAAAAAATAAGAGATTTTTGTGGCGGCGGTGGCTTTTTGTTTGCCATGTGCTCTGGCACTGATAGTTTTGATATTGCCTTAGCGGCTGCCGGTTTAGATATTTGTGAGCGTATGTTTGATGGGGATGGAGTAGATGCGAATGCACAATCTAAATTGGATTTTGGGCAAACCTTTGCTTTTCAGAACTTCAAGTTAGATATGAACCCCATGAATTATGAATTTTCTGATATAGACGCCACCAATAGCAGACGGGTAGACCGGCCAAGAGATTACTTTACCCTATTTGATTTCTCTGCAAAATGGGATGTGGTGCCAACCATGCTTACCCAAAACCATGAAAAAGTGATTAAAGGATTTATGGGACAAACCACTTCTTTTAAAGAATCATTGATTAAACCTGATGTGCTGATTTTGGGAGAATTAAAATCGGCAGGGGAAGCCAGATACCTTCACGGAGAATATGGTAAAGGGCAATGGACTTTTTACGGAGGTCATGATCCGGAAGATTATCAACATCAAGTAGGTGAAGAACCCACTGACCTTAACTTGCATCCAAATTCTCCAGGGTATAGGCTTATATTAAATAACATCCTTTTTCCGGCAGCGAAGAAAAAGAAACAGAAAACTTAGGATTTGGGCGTTTTAACACGCTATCCACTCATACTGCTTCAGGCATTAAACACTTGGCCGGTATACGCTCCTATCGTTAACGCAAAAGATTTAGCCACTAATTACACTAATCTAAACGCTTGAATTAGTGCATTCGTGGCAAAAGAACGTTTTAAAATTAGCCACTAAATTAGTACATTCGTGGCAAAATAACTTTTTAGATTTAGCTCCTAATTTCACTAATGACACAAATCTAAACGCTTGAATTAGTGCATTCGTGGCAAAAGAACATTTTAAAATTAGCCAATCCAAATACTTTAAAATTAGTGCATTTGTGGCAAAAAAATCTTAAACATAAAAAAAGCTAATTCGTCTCCATTCGCTGTTATCAATTAATTTTCATTATTTCGCCCCATGCTGGAAATACTTTATCAGGATGAAAATATTGTTGCCATTAACAAACCGCATGGCTTGTTGGTTCATCAATCTTCCATAGCCCGAGATGCAGAAGAATTTGCTCTTCAGTTATTGAGGGACCAAATTGGACAAAATGTGTGGCCAGCACACAGATTGGACCGAAAAACTGGTGGTGTGCTTCTATTTTCTTTAGATCAGGAAACCAATAAATTATTGCAGGGGATGTTCAGAGAAAATGAAATGTCAAAAAAATATTTGGCTGTAGTAAGGGGTTATTTTCCAGACGAGTTAAAAATTGATTATCCGCTGAAAAAGGAAAATGGCACCATTCAAGATGCTTTAACCAACGTTAAAGTATTAAGTAAAACAGAAGTAGATTTTCAGATTGGCGTACACCCAACTTCAAGATATTCATTGGTTGAAGCTAAACCTGAAACTGGAAGAATGCACCAGATTAGAAAACATTTGGCTCATGTGATGCACCCCATCATAGGCGATAGACCTCATGGCTGCAATAAACAAAACCGTTATTTTAAAAATGATTTAGAAATGGATACCATGCTACTTCATGCCAGTGTTTTAGAATTTACGCATCCTTATTCCAAACAATTGGTTACCATTAAAGCATCTTTGCAAACTGAGTTTTCAAGAATGTTAAATACTTTGAATTTAGTTCTCTAAAAAGTATAAAAAATTAAGCCTTATCTTTGTGGCAATGCTCAGTCACAAACAACTCTTTCTTTTAAATACGGCTCAAACTTCTGATTTTCCACGATTGCTGGAAATTGAAAAAGCAGAAGGTTGTTATATCTATGATACCAAAGAAAAAAAATACCTCGATTTAGTTTCAGGTTTTGCAGTAAGTAATCTTGGGCATCGGCATCCGGAAGTCATTACTGCTATAAAAAATCAGCTAGATAAATACCTCCACGTTACCGTTTATGGCGAATATGTTCAGGCACCGCAGGTTTTATTTGCATCGAAACTAAGTTCAGTTTTACCAAAAAGTCTGTCTTCTGTTTATTTCACCAATTCTGGAGCCGAAGCAACCGAAGGTGCTTTAAAACTAGCTAAAAAATATACCAATAGGTCAAAGATTATCTCCTTTCATCAAGCTTATCACGGGAGTACCCATGGCGCACTCAGTGTAATGGGGAACGAATATTACAAACAAGCCTACCGCCCACTTTTACCTGATGTTTCTTTTATTCATCTTAATGCTATTGATGAATTAGCTGAGATTACAATTGAAACTGCGGCAGTAATTATTGAGGCCATACAAGGTGAGGCAGGAGTTCAGGTTCCTGATTTAAGCTTTATGAAAGCTTTGCGAAAACGCTGTAATGAAACAGGTACTGTATTAATTTTTGATGAGATTCAGACTGGTTTTGGGCGAACTGGTAAGCTTTTTGCATTTGAACATGATGAGGTAGTGCCAGATATTTTATTGCTGGCTAAAGGGATGGGAGGCGGAATGCCAATTGGTGCTTTTATATCCTCAAAAGAAATGATGGATGTATTGAAAGACAATCCAATATTGGGGCACATTACTACTTTTGGTGGTCACCCGGTGAGTTGTGCTGCTGGTTTGGCTACTTTAAATGTAATTTTAAATGAAAATTTAATAGCTACCGTTCCAGAAAAAGAACAGCTTTTCAGGTCTTTATTAGTTCATCCTAAAATAAGAGGAATAAGAGGCAAAGGATTGATGTTAGCTATTCAATTAGATAGTTTTGAACAAGTAGAGCACATCAGTAAGAAATGTGTGGAGGAAGGCGTAATTATAGATTGGTTTCTTCATTGTGATACTGCGATGCGCATTGCGCCACCACTCATCATCAGCGAAAGCGAGATTAGGTTTGCCTGTGGTGTCATTTTAAAGGCCATATCCAGTTTCTAAAAGTTTTCAGTTTCATTAATCATCTTGGCTATTGCCTTTTATTTTATTAAACAATTATTTTTATATGGATTATTTAGAACAGGCAAAAATATTTTTAACGACAAAAGGTGTTGATTTGGGAATTGCGCTCATTAAAGGAGTTTTGATTGCTGCTATAGGATGGCAAATTGTGAAATTTATTTCAAAGAGTTTTGGAAGTTTAATGGAAAGAAAATCCATAGATCCATCTTTAACTGTCTTCTTAAAAAGTTTGGTTCACAACATCTTGATTATATTATTGGTATTGAGCGTACTCTCTTCCATGGGCATAGAGATGACTTCCTTTATTGCTATATTAGGTGCGGCAGGTTTAGCTATTGGTTTAGCATTGCAGGGAAGCTTGTCCAATTTTGCAGGTGGTGTGCTCATCTTAATTTTAAAACCTTTTAAAGTTGGCGATGTGATAGAAGCGCAAGGAGTTACCGCTTCTGTATCAGAAATTCAGATCTTTCATACTGTACTTAAAAGTTTCGATAACAAAACGATTATTATCCCTAATGGGCCACTTTATAATAACATCATCATCAATTATAGTACAGAACCTGCGAGAAAAATTCAGTGGATTTTTGGCATTGGGTATAATGACGATATTGATAAAGCCAAATCAATTATAAAAGAGGTAATATTCTCTGATGAGCGAATTATTGATAGAGAAACTCCATACATTTATGTAGATAGTTTAGGAGATAGCTCGGTAAATATCAGGGTGCGTGGCTTAGCCAGCAATGAAGATTTTTGGGATGTTTATTTAACAAAACTAGAAGAAGTTAAAAAAGCTTTTGACCAACAGGGAATTTCTATTCCATTCCCTCAAAGAGATGTACATCTCTTTCAGCACAATAAATAAATAAAAACCCGATCTTTCCGATCGGGTTTTTTACTTTTATACCTATAATTTTGCATTTCAAAAGATGAGTCTTTACCATACCTTTTCCATCCTCATAGTGATTTCGGCAATCTTTGCCTATCTAAATTTCAGATACTTAAAGCTTCCTCCTTCCATTGGGTTAATGTTTATTGCTTTAGTGACTTCCTTTGCATTGGTGATTACTGGGAATATTTTTCCGTTAGCATTAAAAGATATCACCTCCATTCTGGAAAGTTTTGATTTCTCTGAACTTTTGTTGGGCTCCATGTTAAGTTTTATGCTGTTTGCAGGCGCCATACATATCAACATAGAAGATTTAAGGAAAGAAAAGCTTCCGGTAATCATGTTCAGTACTTTTAGCGTTTTGATTTCCACTTTTCTTGTTGGCTCAATTACTTTTTATCTACTGCCTTTATTTGGGCTTACTGTGCCCTTTATACATTGTTTACTTTTCGGTTCCCTTATTTCTCCTACAGATCCAATTGCTGTTCTGGGGATTTTAAAAGATGCAAAAGTGCCTAAATCCTTAGAGACCAAAATTGGAGGAGAATCCCTATTTAATGACGGTGTTGCGGTAGTCATATTTATTACCATTTGGGAAGCTGCCCGATCTCCTGAGCTCCCCGGATTTGAAGAAATAGCGTCTTTATTTTTAAGAGAAGCTGTTGGCGGAATGATATTAGGATTTATAGTGGGCTATATCGGTTATAGATTAATGAGAAGCATTGACAATTACAAAGTTGAAGTGCTGATTACCATTGCCATAGTAATGGGCGGTTATACTTTAGCCAGCATGATCCATGTTTCAGGGC
This sequence comes from Pelobium sp., assembly GCA_039918235.1. Lineage (GTDB taxonomy): Bacteria > Bacteroidota > Bacteroidia > Sphingobacteriales > Sphingobacteriaceae > Pseudopedobacter. The sequence goes on along the minus strand of JBDSHZ010000089.1, from coordinate 52,344 downwards.
CTTTGGCAATGGTAGTGGCCGGTATTTTAGTAGGAAATCATGGTAAAAAATACGCCATGTCAGATCAAACTACAGAATATATTTCCAAATTTTGGGAATTGATAGATGATATTTTAAACGCTATTCTTTTTGTGCTGATAGGATTAGAGCTATTACTGATTAAAGACATTCACAATTACATTTGGATTGGTATTTTAATGATTTTAATTGTTTTAATAATTAGGTACATTTCTGTACTTATTCCTTCCGTAATGATTCGTTTTACTGATAAATTTCAGCATAAAACAGTTTTAGTACTTACTTGGGGAGGTTTAAGAGGCGGTATTTCCATCGCATTGGCTTTATCTTTAACTCCAGAATTGAATAAAGAATTATGGGTTTCCCTTACTTATTTTGTAGTTGCTTTTTCCATTTTGATACAAGGCTTAACATTGGGGAAATTGACTAAATTTTTAAAGTTCGATTAAAAAAATCCGTCTTTTATAAACGCAAATTTTAAATACTATTTACTATTTTAAACCCATGAATTTATTAATCATAGAAGATGAAATTGATTTAGCTTTAGAGATAGGCGAATTTCTAACAAAACAAGGCTTCATCATTGATCATGCAAGAAAAAGGGTAACTGCTGAAGAAAAAATATTTGTAAATGAATATGATTTTATCTTATTGGATCTGGGTTTACCAGATGGAGACGGCTTTCAAGTTTTAAAGAAGCTGAAACAACTGAATAACAGAGAAGATGCAGTGATTATTTTAACTGCCAGAGGTGATGTTGACGACAGAATAAAAGGTTTAGAAGAAGGCGCAGATGATTACCTGGCAAAGCCCTTCTCCTTAAACGAGCTTTTAGCAAGAATACATGCCATTACCAGAAGAAAACATAAACTAGAAACTAATGATATTGATGTGAATGGCTTCAAGCTAGACATTAAAAATAGGATGGTAAGCTATGGAGAAAACCGCATCAATTTAACTAAGAAAGAATTTGAAATTTTAAACTATTTAGTGTTAAATAAAAACAGAGTAATTAGCAGAGTGAGCTTAACAGAACATGTTTGGGGCGATATTTTAGAAATCAACTCTGATTCAAATTTTGTAGATGTACATGTTAAAAACTTAAGGAAAAAATTGGCTACTCATGCCGAAATATCTTGGTTTGAAACAGTAAGAAGTATTGGTTTTAGAATAAACGCCTGAAAAGGATGTACAAACTACAGTTCAAACTAATTATTTATAACGCCCTCACAAAAGGCGTAATCGTACTAATTCTGGGGATTTTGATCAGCGTTTTTATAGATGATCTTTCAAAAGAGCAATTGGATACCCGTTTGAATGATAAAGCTAATATCTTCATTAAAACCATCTATAACAATGAAGTTGCTCTGGAAATTTTATCCAAAAAAAGTTTTGTTGATTATAATATCTTAAAAGAAGAGTATATCCAAATAGAAAATAATTCTAAAAAAAATGGAATCTCTTCCGAACCTATTTTTTCTACAGAAAACAAGATTGTTGAAAATAAAAATACGAGATTCAGAATCATTAAATATCCATTTAATTATAATGGGAGAGATTATATTCTTGAAATAGGTTCCAGCTATATTGCTGCGGATCGACTCAGAAAAACAATTTTATTGATCACTTCTCTATCCATAGTTATATTTTTAATTTCAAGCTTAATCCTTGACATTTCATTCAATAAATTATTATTTGCCCCTTTTTATAAAATCATCGATAAAAAAATTAAAAAGGTAAACGATCCTTCACATTATGATTATCAGCTCATTGATACCACTACTCAAGATTTTAGATCCTTAGATGAAAATATTAGTGAGTTAATGAATAAAATAAATAATTTGATCATTAAAGAAAAACAGTTCATTGCAAATGTCTCGCATGAATTATTAACACCAGTAAGCATCCTTACGGTAAGATTAGAAAATATTTTAAGCGATGAAAGTTTAAGTGAAATTCACTCGAGAAAAATTTATGATTCTATCAAAACACTTACCCGTCTCAAAAGTGTAGTGAATAGTTTATTATTGATTTCAAAAGTTGAAAATCAGCAGTTTAAAAAACCTGATCAAATCATTATTAAAGATCTCATAAATGAAGTATTGGAAGAGTTAGAGGACAGATCTGATGATAAAGAATTAATGATAAGAAACGATATACAGAATGAGTTCAGTTTTTATGGAAATCATGCATTATTGTTTACCCTTTTCTTTAATGTGGTGAACAATGCGATAAAGTACAATGATTTAAAAGGGCAAATTATTATTAAAGATAAAACAAGTAACGAATTTTATAGCATTTATTTAAAGGATACAGGTGCTGGAATGGACAAGGATTATATTGAAAACGTATTTAATCGCTTTGAAAAACTTGACGAAAGTAATGCTGATAGCCACGGCTTAGGTTTAGCGATTGTAAAAAGTATTGCACAGTTTCACAAAATAGATATAGAAATACAATCCGAAATTGGTGAAGGAACTACCTTTATTTTTAGATTTCCATCAGAATTAATTTCTTAAACCATCCGGTTTCTTTTGACCAGCCAAGCATGCAATATGGGGTTAATTCCCTTTTCGAGATCAGCCTGAACAAGATCAATCTTATACTGAGCGCATCTTAATTCAAACTCTTTTCTAAATGAGTTCATACGCTCTAAATATGCCTCTTTAACCTGAATAGGATTCAGCTTTAAATTTTCATTGGTTTCCGCATCAAAAAAATGATAGGGCCTGTTTTCAAAATCAAATTCAAGTTCATGTTTGCGCTCGTTAACATTGAATATAATCACCTCATGCTTGTTATATTTAAGATGCTGTAAGGCGGCAAACAGGGCTTCGGTATTTAAATCCGTTAACGCATTCTCCAGCATATCTGAGAATATGACTACCAATGATCTTTTATGAAGTTGCTCTGCTATCAGATGCAGATTATCAACAATATTGGTTTTCTTGTTCATACGACCTGCATGAAGATACTTGCCGAGCTCATTAAGAATATATTTTTGGTGAGCAATTGTAGATTTAGTTGGGGTATGCAATTCAACTTCTTCCGCAAAAAGACTCATCCCAAATGCATCTCTTTGTTTTTTTAGTAAGTTAATGAGAGAAGCACTTCCTAATGCAGAAAACTGGAATTTATTTAATCCTTTATCAGGATAATACATAGAAGAGGAGCAGTCGATAATGATCTGACACCTTAAATTTGTCTCTTCTTCAAAACGCTTTACAAAAAGTTTATCAGAACGGGCAAACAACTTCCAATCTATATTTTTAACTGAATCACCTTTGTTGTATAAACGATGTTCTGCAAACTCAACTGAAAAACCATGAAAAGGACTTTTGTGCAAGCCCGTTATAAATCCTTCCACCACTTGCTGCGCTAGAAGTTCCAGATTTTCTAAATTGTTTTGCTCCCAAATAACCTCTTCTACTTTCAGCATCCTCTAAATTAACGGTAATTATTCTAAACAAAAAAAGCAACACAAATAAAATACTGTTGCTTTTAAATATAAAAGATTTTTAGCTCTTCCTCCCAAAATTTACCCTTATTATTCCCAAACAATTTGATTTAAAATCTTTCATCGGCAATAATTCCTGACCTTATTTTTATGATTTACTTAACCTTAATTTAAACGTATTGCAGGCATCCAAGTAAAATTAAAGCCTTTATTACTGAACCAAAAAAACCTTGCTTTCATCATCCGTAATCAAATCAATGAACAACCTGAATAGTTATCCACAAGTTTCGGTATATCGGTCTTAAAACGTATTTTTACGGGTATTGATCTAATTAAAAAATGAGCGAAGAAAAGGAAGATAAATCAAATTATTCAGCGGATAATATTCAGGTTTTAGAAGGTTTAGAAGCGGTTCGTAAAAGACCATCAATGTATATTGGTGATACTGGCTTTAAGGGACTACATCATTTAGTTTATGAGGTAGTAGATAACTCCATTGATGAAGCTTTAGCCGGTTATTGTACTGATATTTTTGTTACTATTCATAAAAACAATTCCATTACGGTGAAGGATAATGGTCGTGGCATCCCAACGGCTATGCATACTAAAGAAAAACGGTCAGCACTGGAAGTGGTAATGACTGTATTACACGCTGGTGGTAAATTTGATAAAGACACATATAAGGTATCTGGTGGATTGCATGGTGTGGGTGTAAGTTGTGTGAATGCGCTATCCATCCATTTAAAAGCAGAGGTACATAGAGAAGGTAAAATATTTGTACAGGAATATTCTTGTGGTATTCCTCAATATCCTGTAAAAGAAGTTGGTGTTTCTACTGATAATGGAACAATTGTTACTTTTTTGCCGGATGATACCATCTTCACACTTACAACAGAATATAAGTTTGATACTATAGCTGGAAGGTTAAGAGAATTGGCCTTTTTAAATAAGGGTATACATTTAGATTTAACTGATGAACGTGAAACTAATGACGATGGTTCTTTTATATCTGAGCATTTTTACAGCGAAGGAGGTTTAAAAGAATTCGTTCTGTATTTAGACGAGACCAGAACACCATTGATTCCTACTCCAATTTACATTGAGGGAGAGAAAAACGGTATTCCTGTTGAATTGGCTTTTACCTATAATAACTCTTACAGTGAGAATGTACATTCTTACGTGAACAATATTAACACTCACGAAGGTGGAACTCATATTTCTGGTTTTAGACGTGGTTTAACACGAACTTTAAAATCTTATGCGGATAAGTCTGGCTTATTAAAAAATTTAAAAATTGAAATCACTGGAGACGACTTTAGAGAAGGTTTAACCGCTGTTATTTCTGTAAAAGTACAAGAGCCACAATTTGAAGGACAGACCAAAACCAAACTGGGAAACAATGAAGTTACAGGTGCAGTAGATGTTGCTGTAGGGGAAGCTTTAGGGAATTATTTAGAAGAGAACCCGAAAGAAGCAAGACTGATTGTAAATAAGGTAATATTGGCCGCTACTGCAAGAGCAGCAGCCCGTAAAGCTAGGGAAATGGTGCAACGTAAAAACGTAATGGGCGGTTCCGGATTACCCGGTAAATTAGCTGATTGTGCCAACAAAGATCCTTATGCTTGTGAGCTTTATCTTGTAGAGGGCGACTCGGCAGGTGGTACTGCTAAACAAGGTCGCGATAGAGATTTTCAAGCTATTCTTCCGCTTAAGGGTAAAATCCTTAACGTAGAAAAAGCGATGGAGCATAAAATCTATGAAAATGACGAGATTAAGAATATTTTTACCGCATTAGGGGTGAGCATTGGTACTCAGGATGATGATAAAAAATTAAATATTGAAAAACTCAGATATCACAAAATCATCATTATGACGGATGCGGATATTGATGGATCTCACATCACCACCTTAATCCTGACTTTCTTTTTCCGTTATATGAAAGATTTGATAGAGTTTGGAAACGTTTATATCGCGGCTCCACCGCTGTATCAGGTTAAAAAAGGAAAAGAGTTTGAATACTGCTGGAATGATCAGCAAAGAGATGTTGCTGTACAACGTTTAAAAGGCGCTGGAAAAGAAGATAGCGTACACATACAACGTTACAAAGGTTTGGGTGAGATGAATGCTGAACAGCTTTGGGAAACTACTTTAAACCCTGCTACCAGAACATTAAAGCAAGTAACCATTGATAATGCAGCAGAAGCTGATCATATTTTCTCTATGTTAATGGGTGACGAAGTTGCCCCGAGAAGAGAATTTATAGAGAAGAATGCAAAATATGCTAAGATTGATGCTTAATTAAAAATAGCATTTTTATCATAAAAAAAAGCCACTAATCAGTGGCTTTTTTTGTGGACATACAATTCAAATTTATTTTGGTGGTGTGTATTTAAAATAAATTAAAGCACTTTTTTGTAAAGAAGATGCAATATAAATCTCTTGAGTAGTTATCCCATCACTCACTTTCATTAAACAGGTATTTGGTGGAATTTCTCCCAAGTTATGGGCAAAAATCACTAATTCATTCACATGAACCTTTGGGCTCAACTTAACAATCTGTGTTGTTGGTCTCTTTTTGATTTTCAAACGGCTGATTACTTTTTCCCTATTCACATATACAGAAATAATATCTCCATCTTTAACATCATAGTCACTAATTTCTACTGTTACATTTCTACTATGCACATTGATGATGTGGGGATCAGTAAAAACGGTATTTAGAAAAGAATCTTGCACCACATTTTTATCTTCCTCTTTTAATTTCACGAAAATTTCTTCAGGAATAGCTTCAAATCCACTGTTTTTTTCATCTACTCTTCTTAAAAATACATCTCCAGGCGGACATTGATGACCTCCAACTAAAGCACCACTCCAAGGACCAGTTAAATGAGTAATGCTATCTTTCTGAATCATTTCCAACAACATTTCTTTATAACAGAAATCTTCATTGGTAATCGGACGTTGATTGATTAACAATTTTAGTTCCGTAAGGTTCAACTTGCCATCTTCAATTGTCCCTATAAAGTTCATTTTACCTAAAAACTTGAGATATTTTACCCTATACAGATAAGCATCGCCCCTTACTATCCCATCAGATTCTTCCTTGATATTAAGAATATAGCTTGAATTCAAATCTCTATTCTCCATGGTAATGTAACCATTCCATAAACCTTTAAATTGCGCTAGGCAACTCATTGGAAATAACAGTAAAATCAACAATTTAAACTTCATAGTTAAGAATTTAGGCTACTTCTTTTTGTAATTCAGGTAAATTGCTCCTGTGCTTTTAAAATCTGAAGAGAGGTATACTTTATGGATTTTATCTCCATCTTTTATAATAATAAGAGAAGTATTAGGAGGTATTCTTCCTAAGTTATTCGCTTTTATCAGGAGCTCATTATGAAAGTTAATTGGGCTCAGTGCTAAATTGAAAGTCTCTGGATTTCTTTTCACAGAAACATGATCAGCCACTACTTCCCTATTCAAAAGTATGGTTACTTTATCCCCATCTACTTTTTCATAATCACTAATAGAAATCTGGACGATTTGATGTGCTACTTCAATTTCTTCAAACAATACAATTTTGGTATTGCTTATAGAATCAGGAAATAATTTGGGGTTTGTAATTATTTCTGATTCCTTGTAAACGTTGGTCATTCTTTTTAATAAAACCAAGCCAGGGATGCAGTCATTAGGGGTTAAACCGTCCTTTTTATCTTCATCATATCCAATGCCATTCCATCTACCTGTTAAAGTTTCTTCATTACTTTGTTTTTGAGCATAAGCAAGTACAAAATTCTTGATGCAGAGCACATAATCAATAGGTTGCACACTTTTAAGAATCCCACTTTCATATTCAGAGAGATAAATGGAATCCTTATCAATATAGCCTTTAAACAACACATCTTCTACTATAATACTTCCTAAGTAGGCATGACTGTATCCTGTAATCTTATTATTCTCTTGTTTGATATTAATTTCTAAAGAATAAAGTGGGGAATAGCCTCCAATATCCTGATAGATGTCGCCTTTCCATAACCCAGTTAAATCCTGAGCTTTCAGCGAAAAAGGAAAGAGGATTAAAAATAGGAGGAGTTTTTTCATAAACTAGGTTTATGATACAAGGTACTGATTTTTAATATATTAGAAGAGCTTATTTTTTCGGTTTTGCTATACCGGGAGAATGATAAGAATTATGGATTTTATAAAACATAAGATCTGCAATACTCACTGCTTTCCCTTTCGCCAGATTAGCAATTTCACCTTCGAAATGATGATCTACAGTTTGCATAAATAGAAACTTCCAAGTATTAAAGTGAGCATCGGTAAGTGTTATTTTTTCGTTCAATTTAAAATGAGCATCCATTGGATTGCCTACATAACCTACCTTACCCAATAAAACTGACTCCCAAAATGCATACATGATGGGCAGATGGTGTTCAAAATTCATTTTTGCCACATCTGTAAAAATATGGCCCAAATCTTCATCAGCTACCGCTTTTTGATAAAATTCATCCACCAATAATTTAATGTCATCATGGTTTTCTATATCCTTTTTCATGCTTTTAGATTGGGTTCTTCTAAATTAATCAAAAAAGAGAGCTATTTTACTGAAAGTGTAAGTGACTTTTTTTTGTAATTGATTACTCCATCATAATCCATCAATATATCGCCTCCAATTACACCAATTACAGGAGGTAATCCTAACTTTTCATAAGCAAATTTAATTGCGGAAAGGTCAAAAACAGGTGCCTCATAATCTTTAATGATAAGCTTTCCCAACTTTAATTCTGGACAGATTACAAAATAACGTTCCATGGTGGTAGTTCCCAAACCTATAGCGTGTTGATCCGGCACATGAATGATCTGATCTGCCGGAGCGTAACCAGAAATAATCTCCATATCAAAAGCTGATTTAGAAGCCCCAGTATCTAAAACAGCCTTAAAAGTTTGGCCGAAAACAACAACTTCCACCAAAAGGTGGAAGCCGTCGCCCTGAAGGTCAACAACCTCCAAAGGTATTTTTGCCTTATCCCTGCCGTCTCCAAAGGAGAGGGAGTTACTTATATTGTTACTACTCAAAACTCAAAAAAAGACAAATTAAAAAACAAAACCTTATCCTGATTAAGGTAAGTCCTTCTCCTAAGGAGAAGGATTTAGGATGAGGCTCTTAAATCAGATTAGAATCGGTTAAAACCTGATTCATTGCTCTAACAGCATCAGCACTTTTATTAAATTCTGCTTGTTCGGCATCAGATATTTTGAAATCAATAATTTTTTCCCATCCGCCTTTACCTAAAACAACAGGTACCACTAATGAAATATCTTTTTGGCCATATTCACCATCTAAAGCAACACCGCAAGAAATTAATTTTTTCTCGTCACGTACAATTGACTCTACCATGGCTGCAGTTCCGGCTCCCGGTGCATACCAAGCAGAAGTTCCAATCAGTTTAGTTAAAGTTGCACCACCAACCATAGTAGCCGCAACAACTTTATCTTGTTGTTCCTGAGACAATAAATTAGTTACCAAAGTACTGTTCCAAGTTGCATGTTTAATTAACGGAATCATGGTAGTATCACCGTGACCGCCAATAACCACTGCATTTAAATCAGCAGGAGAACAGCCCAATTCCTGACTTAAATAATATTTGAAACGGGCTGAATCTAAAGCGCCACCCATACCCAATATTCTTTCTTTAGGCAAACCTGAGGTTTTTAAAGTCAAATAATTCATGGTATCCATTGGGTTAGAAACCACAATGATGATGGTGTTTGGAGAATATTTTAAAATATTTTCTGTTACCGATTTAACAATCCCAGCATTGGTACCAATCAGCTCTTCACGGGTCATTCCCGGCTTACGAGGCAAACCAGAGGTAATCACCACCACTTCAGAATCTGCTGTAGCAGCGTAATCATTAGTTACCCCTTTAACTTTGGTATCAAAGCCTAAATAAGCAGCAGTTTGCATCATATCAATTGCTTTACCTTCGGCAAAACCTTCCTTAATGTCTAGTAAAATTAATTCCTCTGCTAATTCTCTTCTGGCAATGTTATCAGCACAGGTTGCTCCTACTGCTCCTGCTCCAACTACTGTAATTTTCATGATTTATATCGATTTAAATTATTGATTGATAAACTTCCCGAAGTTAAGTAAACCGAATTTTAAATGAAACTTTTTAGAGACACCTAGTGTAAAAATTATGTCTAAAAAAACTTAATAGATTTTTTTTAAAAGCTTTTCGAACATTATTCGTTCAAATCAAGTTACATCTGTTAAAAGAATTCTATTTAAGCTTTTGGAAACGATAACCGCAACCTTCTCTGCATGGTGGATTGATGGTTAATAAATCACCGCTAATGCGGTAACGCATTTGAATATCAACATTATTATTGCTTTTAAAAGTAAGCGTAGAATCACTGTTTATGCTATAGTGTTGATAATCAAAATTGCTTAAATCCTTATTTTCAAAAGTACTATCTTGTTTAAACGTAACTGTTTTAGTAGATCCGCCAGCCACATCTGAATACTTACCACTTCCATCTCCAGGGTCCATATATTCAGATTTCAGTACCCATTCACCTATAAGTTTATCTCCTATGACCTTTTGTTTACCACAAGAGGCAGCATTTGCAATGATTAAAATCGAAATTATTAAGATTCTCATTTTATATGTTTTTTTTAAGCTATACGTCTATTTTGATGCCAAATGCTACACATTTAAAATAAAGTCCCGTTAAGCTATTCCTAACAGGAATTAAATTAATTGTCATTAAAAGGCAATAGAAATTTCTAAATTTAGAAATTAACAAGGATATATTAAATTTGCCATTAGGGTAAACAGCCTATAAAAAAACATTAGTGCCTAACCATACTCCAGTTTTAAAATGGGTTTTATTTTAAATAAAGTCGATACAGTAGATACCATCAGCCCTGCTGACTTCAAGAAAAATTACTTGGATAAAGGAAAACCTTTGGTGATAAAGAATTTAACCAAAGACTGGCCTGCTCGTGAAAAGTGGACCACTGATTATCTAAAATCCGTTGCGGGAGATTTAGAAGTTCCTTTATATGACAATTCTAAAGCTGATCCTTCAAAACCAATAAATGCCACCGCTGCAAAAATGCAGTTTGGAGATTATCTTGATTTGATTAAAAGAGAACCTACAGAATTGAGGATATTCTTCTTCAATTTATTTAAACACCGACCAGAGTTGATGAATGATATAAAAGTCCCCAAAGATTTAATGGGCGGTTTTATAGAAAGTATGCCCGCCATGTTTTTTGGAGGTTCTAATTCTGTTACTTTTTTACATTACGATATAGATTTACCCCATCTTTTTCATACCCATTTTGGTGGCAGAAAACATGTGATTCTTTTTGAAAATAAATGGAAAACAAGACTGTACTGCTTACCCAATGCCACTTACGCATTAGAAGATTATGATGTGCTGCATCCGGATTTTGAAAAATTTCCTGCGCTACAAGGTGTTCAGGGTGAAGAAGTTTTCTTAGAACATGGCGATACCTTATTTATGCCTTCCGGCTATTGGCATTGGATGAAATATATGGACGGTTCTTTCTCATTAAGTTTAAGAGCCTGGGACGCTTCATGGGCCCGTAAAGCTAAAAGTGTTTGGAGCTTAGCTACCAAAGGAGGTTTAGATAGCCTGATCAAAATGGTTTTTAAAGAAAAGTACGCCACTTATCGTGAAAAATTAGCCATAAAAAGAGCTGAAAAAGCTTTTAATAATGGAAAGCTTTAAACTAAAAATAGATAAAAAAGCTACACCCATTGTCTACTTTATTGAAATTAAATTCTTAAAATTAACAGTTATTCAGCTACAAATTATTAAAGTGCTCAAAACTATTTAATTGATAATCAAATTGATAATTGATTTTGTATAGTATATAAAGAAAATTAATTCTGTTGGATTTTAAATTGCTATCAAACTCGCAATTGTCTTTCCTATTTAATTTGATATTGAAATATGAGTATTGCCATTGTTTTAGGTTTACTGGTTTTGTCCATTATACTCTTCGCAACTGAATATTTTTCAGTTGATGTAGTGACCATTTTTATCCTGATTGTTCTTTGCTTAACCAAAATCATCACTCCTGAGGATGCCTTTGCTGGTTTTTCCAGCGACTTTATTATTATTCTGGCTTCCATATTTATTATGGTTGGCGCCCTTAAAACTACAGGAGTCATTGATAATTTTATTTCTCGAGTGGTAAACATCAAAAAGCAACCTTCTTCCCTGTTGCTTTTTTTCATTATGCTCATCTCTGCGGTTACTTCAGGGTTTTTAAACAACACCACCGTTACTGCATTAATGCTTAATCCAACTATCGGTTTATCAAAACTATCTGGCGTAGCACCATCAAAAATGCTGATGCCTTTAGCTTTTGCTTCAATTTTAGGTGGCACTTGCACTTTAATAGGTACTTCTACAAATGTGGCGGTTAGTGGTTATATCCATGCCCAAGGTTTAGAGAGAATTGGCATGTTCTCGTTTTTGCCCATCGGATTAATTTTGCTTGGCGTAGGCATGCTTTACATGATGACGATTGGCAGAAAATTATTGCCAGAAAATTCAAAAGAGAACTTGGAAGACGACTATAATGTGCGTGAATACCTGAGTGAGGCTGTGATCTTGGAAGATTCACCAATGATTGGACAGAAAATATCAGATTCAGAAATTGCCAAGCAAGGTTTTTCTATTGAATCAATAGTAAGAGATAAAAAGAATTTTATCCCTAATAAATTCACCATATTTCAGCTCAAAGACATCCTTCTAATTAAAGGAAATGTTGATGATGTTTTAAAAATAAAGGACATTGAAGGGGTAGAGATTAAAGCTGATTTGTTAGACTTGAATAATGAGGAAACTGATTTACACCTGGCAGAATTAATGGTGATTGGCGGATCTGAGACCTTAAGAAATACGGTAGAAAGAATCAATTTCAAACAGCGTTACGGGATTAGTATCATGGCCATCCATAGAAAAGGGAAAATATTGCGAGAAAAGATAGGGAAGTTGAAACTTAAAGTTGGAGATTTAATTTTGGTACAGGGCACCAAAGAAAGAATTGATCTCATCCGATCCAATGAAAATGATTTCATCATTTTAGAGGATTATAAACCCAATCTGAACTTAAAAAGAAAAGGAATTTTTACCCTACTGTTTTTTGCATTATCCATTATTTTAGGAACTACGGGAATTCTCCCGCTGTCTATTTCTTTTTTGATTGGCGCATTATTGACTGTAGCCACCAAATGTATTGATCCTGAAGAAATTTATGATGAAATTGATTGGCGGTTGTTGGTTTTGATTGGCGGGATGAGTGCCTTTGGTATCGCCATGACCAAGACTGGCGCTGATAAATTCGTTGCCGATTACATTGTCACTATTTTTGAACCTTTAGGTTTGTATGGTATTCTCGGAGGTTTTATTTTATTGACCGTTCTGCTCACTCAACCTTTAAGTAACGCGGCTGCAGCTTTAGTAGTGATCCCTATTGGTTTACAGACTGCACATCAGCTAGATATTAATCCAATCACCATTGCCATAGCCATTATGCTTTCAGCTTCAGTTTCTATGCTTACCCCTTTTGAACCTTCTTGTATTCTGGTTTACGGGCCCGGAAAATATAAATTCTTTGATTTTGTAAAAGTTGGTGGCCTATTAACTTTTATCATGATGATTATTTTGGTTTTAGTAGTGCCTATTTTCTTTCCTTTTAAAGTTTAAGAGATGGTGTACTGATTCAAATACAATGTTAAGTTTAGTTAAAAAAACAACTTAACAATTGGGAAACAGTAAATTAGGTTCTTAAAATGAAGAACCTTTATATTTTAGTCCTTACGCTGCTGATCTCCACCCAGCTTGAGGCCCAAAGTCTCCAAGGAAAAGTTATTGATTTATCTTCAGGTTTAAGCGTTCCAAATGCGATTGTTAAAATTGGAAATCATCAACTCTTGGTGAATGAAAACGGTTTTTTTAACCTTAACACTTCTTCATCAGAAGATTCTTTAAAAGTGCAGGCATTAGGCTACAAAACTTATCATGGCTTATTAAGCTCCTTTAATTTAAAAGACACCCTAAAAATCTATCTGGTACAAAGTTCCTTTCTCATGAATGAAGTCACTGTAAAAGGATTTAAAAATTATCATAAAGATTCTTTGAATATCAGAAACGAATTTCAGTCGGTATTCAATCATAAAGCACCAACTTTTGACAAGTTATATGTTAAAAAGGATTTCTTCAATAGGTCTCAAATTAAAAGAGGGCAATCGGCAAACAGTATTCTCAGCGTAGATCTCCTACAGGTATTGAGTCTGATTACCGATAACAATAAACCCATTACCAAATTGCAGGAAACCTTAGAAAAGCAGGAAAACCAAAATTATATCGACCAGCAGTTCTCTAAAACAAGAATCCAGCAACTCACTCCGTTACAAGGAGATTCCCTAACCATTTTTATTTTCAAATATCGGCCAACTAGACAAAGGATAGAAAAGATGACTGACTATGACCTCAACCTCTATATCAAAGATGCATATCAGGAATTCCTCAAGAAAGAAAATGACTGAGTTGCGTAGCTCTCTTTTATTCACTGCGCAGGTCTTGGCAATTTGTTGCGCAACTGGAATTGCAATTCCAGTAGCAACTCCAAATCTAATATGGCCCAGCTAAAGCATAAAGAAGTCGAAAAAAGTAAGTGAAAAAAACGATGTTAATACTTATCATTTTAGCCAGTTTAATTCCTGGAGTTCTCGCTGTTTTGCAATACATCGAAAGCAATAAAAAAGAAAAAGATTCGAAGAGATATGAAATGGAATTAAAAGGAAAGATTGAAAACCTAACGATTGCCAATGCCGGTTTATCAAATCAAATTACTGGCTTGTCAAGCGATAACTTAAAATTATCTCGTCAATTAACGGAGACATCGTTGCTCTTGAATGAGAATCTTAGAGGCGGTGACAAAGTTGATATATCAGCCATTCAAGCTAACTCAACCCAAATCAAGATTTCGGCAATGAATAATTCAGTTTTTCCGGTATATGATGTGCAAGTTGTAATATTGGATTATGATGAGATTATCAAATGTAAGAACACAATTAGGGCAGATTCAGTTTTCATAGACATAAAGTGCTACAAGGCAAATATCTCAATTGTACCTACGTTCAATATGAGTCCAAACAATGAGACGGAAATTCCGAATTTATTGCCAATAAAGGGAGAGCTAATGCACTATGCGTTTCAAATTAAGACAAGAAATGGCATCACATTAAGACATAGTGTCTTTAAGGTCAAGAAGAACAAAATTGAACAATCATATAGAATTTATGAGTTCAATAATGGCAAATTGGTTCTTACAGATGAAAATAATCCTCTTAAATTAACAAAGGAATATTGGGATCAACACTTCTATTCACAACCATATGTTTATACAACTGTCTACGAGAATTAGTTTATAGGGGATTTGAATATCTGGCGATTAACCTTACTCCCCTTCTTCGTTTAAGTGTTCCGAAGGATCACTTAAATGCTTTTAGAAAACCGAGGACTGTGTCCGGCAACTCTAAAAATTCTTTCAATAGCTATTTGTCCTTAGTCTTAGCAAAGCGATAAAAGGATTAACAAATAAAAAAGAGTTTAAAGACTTATTAAAGCTATTTTTTTACTGCTTACAAGTTGAGTAAATCACCCAAGAAATTTAAACACTTAACTAATAATCAGACATCAAGATAATGATTTGTTCCTTTAATTCAGGCAATCTTAATTTTACCGTATCCCAAACAATTTGATTATTGATACCGAAATATTCATGGATGATAAAGTTTCTAAAATCTTTTAATATTCTCCATTCTATATCAGGATTCAAAACTTTATAATCATCAGGAATTCTGGAAGAAGCCTCTCCAATGATCTCAAAATTTCTTTCTACAGCATCTTTGGTTTTAGAATCTGATTCATATTCCTCATAAGATAATCCGGAAGTATAAATTTCTATCTTGTTTAAAGAATCCAAAATATCACCTAATAATAATTTAGTTTCTCTTTCAGACATTTATTAAGTGCTTTTCTACAAAGGGCAAGTATTTAGCTTTTATTCCTTTTCTTGAAACTAAATCAATTTTATGCTTAAATAAATCTTCAAATTCGTGAGCCAATTTAATGTAAGCAAAGCCATCAATGCGTTGGTTAAAGTCAACTAGAATATCAATATCACTTTTGTCGGAATAATTACCACTCGCAAAAGACCCAAACAATCCCAATTCAGAAATTGGATATTTCTTTAAAAGAGCTGGCTTGTTTTCTTTTAATAAGTCTATTATTTTTTGAGTAGTGTACATTTTAGAAAAATACTTTATCAAAAATACAAATAATTTCAATTTATTGAATTCATAGCTTTTTAACAAAATCACTACTTTTCAACACCCTAAAAACCATCCGATTTTTTGGTAAATTTGAGATGGTCGCCGGCTATTTTCCGAATGCCTGTAATTTTCTCATTTAGACGTATATACCCTTTTTGCTATGTATTTAATTTTCGATACTGAAACCACCGGATTGCCGAAACGCTGGGATGCCCCTATCACAGATACCGACAACTGGCCAAGATGTATCCAGATTGCATGGCAACTGCATGATGAAATAGGAAACCTGATCAGTCATGAAGATTACTTAGTGAAACCCGAAGGGTTCAATATTCCTTACGATGCAGAAAAAATCCACGGAATTTCTACTGAATTAGCCACACAACAAGGTTTTCCATTATCAGAAGTTTTAGAGAAATTTAATAATGCTTTAGCGAAAGCCAAATTTATTGTTGGGCAGAATTTAGGTTTCGACATCAATATTATGGGGAGCGAATTACACCGGGCAGGTGTGGTTTCTCCATTATCAGAAATATCCGTTTTAGATACCTGTACTGAAGTTACGGCAAGTCTTTTACAGCTTCCTGGTGGCCGTGGCGGAAAATTTAAACTCCCAAATCTTACAGAACTACATCAATACCTTTTTGGCGTTCCTTTTTCTGAAGCACATAATGCCACAGCCGATGTGGAAGCGACTACCCGTTGCTTTTTTGCCCTGATAAAAAGAGAGGTCTTCACCCCTGCTCAGCTTCAAGTGGAGCAATCTTACTTCAACGATTTCAGAACTGCAAATGCAGAAGAAATTAAAGCAATTGGATTAAAGCATGTCAATCTAAAAGAAGAATCCGCAAAGCTAAAGGCAGAAAGCGAAAAGCAAAATGCTGATTTTAACCACGTTGATAAAAGTGAGAATTTAGCCGCTTTAGCTGCTGTGGATTTTGTACATCTCCACAATCACTCACAGTTTTCCATTCTGCAATCCACCATTTCGGTAGCTAACCTAGTAAAAGCGGCAGCTACAAATAAAATGCCCGCCGTTGCATTAACTGATCATGCAAATATGATGGGTGCATTCCACTTTGTGAGTGCGGCCATAAACCATAACAAATCTGCGAAAGCAAAAAATGAGGAGGCGACAGAAAAAGGAGAACCAGCAACGGAAACCATTGTTAAGCCCATTGTTGGTTGCGAATTTTATGTATGTGATGACCATACTGATAAAAAAAGAAAAGACAACGGTTACCAAATTGTTTTCCTCGCAAAAACAAAAAAAGGCTATCATAACTTAGCCAAAATGTCGTCCATTGCTTACACTGCTGGCTTTTATTATGTACCGAGGATTGACAGAACAATTATTGAACAATACAAAGAAGACCTGATTGTACTGTCGGGGAATTTATATGGCGAGATTCCAAGTAAGGTTTTAAACTTGGGAGAGCATCAGGCTGAAGAAGCTTTAATTTGGTGGAAGGCTACTTTTGGAGAAGATTTATATATAGAGTTGATGCGCCATGAGCAAGAGGATGAAAATAGGGTGAATCAAACCTTAATTTCATTAGCTAAAAAGCATCAGGTAAAGCTGTTGGCAACCAACAACACTTATTATATTGATAAACAGGATGCTCATGCCCATGATATTTTGCTCTGCGTTAAAGAAGGGGAGAAATTAGCCACTCCAAAAGGTCGCGGACGCGGTTATAGGTTTGGAATGCCTAATGATGAGTATTATTTCAAATCTGGAGAGGACATGAAAAAACTCTTTTTAGATTTGCCAGAAGCCATTTCTAATATTCAGGAAGTGGTAGATAAAATTGAAGCTTACTCTCTTTATAGAGAGGTACTTTTGCCGAAATTTGATATTCCTGAAGAGTTTTTGGTTTTGGAGGATGAAGCTGATGGTGGAAAACGTGGAGAGAATAAATTCTTGGAGCATTTAACTTATGTAGGTGCTGAAAAACGCTACGGAGAAATCACCCCAGAAATTAAGGAGCGTATAGATTTCGAATTAAAAGTAATTGAAAAAACAGGTTACCCAGGATACTTTTTGATTGTTCAAGATTTTATTGCTGAAGCCAGGCGATTAGATGTCTCTGTTGGACCTGGTAGAGGTTCTGCGGCTGGGTCTGTGGTGGCTTATTGTTTATGGATTACCAATATAGACCCCATTGCATACGATCTACTTTTTGAGCGTTTCTTAAATCCTGACCGGGTTTCCATGCCAGATATTGACATCGATTTTGATGATGAAGGACGTGGCCGCGTGATGGATTACGTAATTAATAAGTATGGTAAAAGTCAGGTGGCACAAATTGTCACTTACGGAACCATGGCGGCAAAATCTTCTATCCGTGATACGGCAAGGGTGTTGGATTTACCACTTTTCGAAGCGGATAAAATCGCTAAGCTGATTCCGAATATGAAGCTCGCTAAAATCTTCAGTTTGGACGATGCCGCTTTAAAAAGTGCACTCCGCTCTGAAGAAATGGAAGGCGTGACGATACTTAAAGGGATTGCAGAAGGTAAAGATTTAAGTGCCGAAACTTTACGTCAGGCTCAAGTACTGGAAGGATCTGTTAGAAATACAGGTATTCATGCCTGTGGAGTTATTATTACGCCAAGTGATATCACCAACTTTGTGCCGGTGGCCACCGCTAAAGATTCTGATTTATACGTTACTCAGTTTGACAACTCGGTGGTAGAAAGTGCAGGCTTGTTAAAGATGGATTTTTTGGGTCTTAAAACGCTTACGCTGATTAAAGATACCGTAAAACTGGTGAAACTGAGAACCGACATTCAGCTAGATCCAGATGCTTTCCCTATAGATGATGAAAAGACTTATGAGCTTTTTCAAAGAGGGGAAACGGTTGGTATTTTCCAGTATGAATCTCCCGGAATGCAGAAATACATGAAGGATTTAAAGCCCACAGTTTTTGGAGATTTAATTGCAATGAATGCCCTTTATCGCCCGGGACCGATAGAATATATTCCGAGTTTTGTTCGCAGGAAAAACGGAGAAGAGGAAATTACCTATGACATTGCAGCCAGTGAGGAATACCTAAAAGAGACTTACGGAATTACCGTTTACCAAGAGCAAGTGATGCTTTTATCACAAAAATTGGCAGATTTCACCAAAGGTGAAGCCGATGTTTTGCGTAAAGCGATGGGTAAAAAACAGAAAGATGTTTTGGATAAGATGAAGCCAAAGTTTGTGGAACAAGCTGCTGCAAAAGGTCATGATGCAAAAGTTTTAGAAAAAGTTTGGAAAGATTGGGAAGCTTTCGCAAGTTATGCCTTCAACAAATCTCACTCTACCTGTTACGCTTGGATTGCCTATCAAACTGCTTATCTGAAAGCACATTATCCTGCAGAATATATGGCTGCGGTGCTTTCTAACAACATGAATGACATTAAGCAGGTGACTTTCTTTATGGAGGAATGTAAACGCATGGGACTGGAAGTTTTAGGTCCTGATGTAAATGAATCTTTCTATAAATTCACAGTAAATGGGCAAAATGCCATCCGCTTTGGAATGGGTGCGGTAAAAGGTGTTGGCGCAGGTGCGGTGGAAACTATTGTTTTGAATAGGGAGAACAGTAAATATAAATCCATTTTTGATTTTGCTAAAAAGGTTGACTTACGGGCTGCCAATAAAAAAGCATTGGAAAATCTGGTTTTAGCAGGAGGATTCGACTGCTTTGAAGGCAATCACCGGGCACAATATTTTTATGAAGATGGCGGTGCAACTGTTTTGGAGCAAGCCGTAAAATATGGCGCTAAACATAAAGAAAATGAGAATTCTTCTCAGGCAAGTTTGTTTGGCGGTGGTGCAGCAGTGGAAATGCCCGAACCTACATTAACAGATTGTGAAGAATGGGGAATGGTGGAGAAATTGGCGAAAGAAAAAGAGGTAGTTGGGATTTATATCTCAGGGCATCCTCTAGATGAATATAAATTAGTTTTAGATAAATATTGTTCTAAAGGAAACCTTAACATTTTCGCAGAGATTGATAAGGGAAATGATTTTCAGTTTAAGGTGGGAGGCATTGTTACTGCTGTAAGGCACATGACTACAAAAGATGGCCGTGGCTGGGCATTTTTTAAGCTGGAAGGTTATGATGACGCTTTTGAATTTGCTATTTACCGAGATGATTATTTGAAATTCAAGCATCATTTGGTGCCGAACAATTATTTATACATCAAAGGAAATGTAGGTTATTATTCTAACCCAGACGGTACTAAAAGACACCGAACCAGCTTTGTAGATTTCTCTGATTTACGTGATGTACTAGAGAAACAATCTAATAAAATCGACATCTGTTTGGATATAAATCATATCAACAGTGAATTGATCAATGATTTGGATGCGATATTCTCTAATTATATCGGTTCTAAAAAACTTAATTTTATAGTTGTGGATAGAAAGGAAAAATTAAGAATTGAACTACTCAGCAAAGGCCGGCAGGTTAATATCTCTAAAGAATTACTTTGCAGTTTAGATGAAATGGAGTTGGATTATGTTTTGAATTAGAGTATAATTTTATCAATCTAAAAATACTTCAAAAAATTCTATCTTTGATAGTATCAAATGATACTATCAAATGAAACCTCCTTATGATATTACTGTTGAAATTTTAAAGCTCATCGCCTCTGTTTCTGAAAAAATTGGGGTGGTGAACGCTAACTATTTGAATAAACAATCTCCTCAGTTAAGAAAACAGAACAGGATTAAAACCATTCATTCTTCTTTACAAATTGAAGGAAACACCTTGAGTGAAGAGCAAATTTCGGCCTTGATAGACCATAAAAAAGTTATAGGACCTGAAAAGGATATTCTGGAGGTTTTAAATGCTATTAAAGTTTATGAGAACATTGATTCGTACAAACTTTATTCAGAAAAAAGTTTTTTGAAAGCTCATTTTGACCTCATGAAAGTGTTGATTGATACAGCAGGGACATACAGAAAAAAAGGAGTCGGTATTATGAAAGGAAACCAAGTAGAACACATTGCTCCTCCTCATGAAAATGTTCCATATTTATTAAAAGACTTGTTTCAATACTTAAAAAATCCCGATGAATTAACACTAATAAAAAGCTGTGTTTTCCATTATGAAATAGAATTTATTCATCCATTTATGGATGGGAATGGCAGAATGGGCAGGTTATGGCAAACTCTTATTCTGAAACAGGATTATCCCGTCTTTGAATTTCTACCTTTTGAAACTTTAATCAGTAAAACTCAAAATGAATATTATAAATCTCTAGCATTAAGTGATAAATCCGGCAATTCCACTCCTTTTATTTCTTATATGTTGAACGTGATTGACGATTCTCTAGCTGAATTATTAAACTATAATAACCGAGTTTTAAAAGATACTGACAGACTAGAATATTTTATAAAATTAGGAATGAAAGAATTTACTAGGAAAGATTATATGAATGTTTTTAAAGATATTTCTTCTGCAACAGCAAGTAGAGATTTAAAAAAGGGAATCGATTTGAATTTGATTGAAAGTGAAGGGAATTTAAACAAGACTAAATATTTGGTGAAATAATTTTTTAAACTGTTCGTAATGTTCTCTAGCAGAGATTATTATTTTCCATGCAGCTCTGTGAACTCCGCGTTCTCTGTGGTTGAAAATTCCACGCAAAGGGCACAAAGTTTTACGCAAAGCTTAATTTAAATTTACTTCTGTCAAAAAAATTAAAAAGGATACCCAATTGCTAAATTAAAGACCAAGTTTTCCTTTCTCCAGGCTTTATCTCCAAAGGCGATGTCATTAATTACCCAACGCTCTCCTTTTGGCAAATATGGTTTTCTAATTGGGAAAGCCAAGTCGGTTCTTAAAATGAGGAAAGATAAATCAAAACGCAAACCTACACCTGCATCAACAGCCATTTCACTCAAAAATTCATTAGAAAATTTAGCCCCTGGCTTAGTTGGGTTTTTATTTAACAACCAAATGTTTCCTGCATCAGCAAAAATAGCCCCGTTTACAATGGAGAATAAATTTGCCCGATATTCTGAGTTAATCTCCAGTTTTAAATCTCCCGATTGATCTGGTAAAAATGAATTGGTATTAGTTGGTTCCTGAAAAGTTCCTGGACCAATTGATCTAGCTCTGAAACCTCTTAAGCTGTTTGTTCCACCAATAAAAAATTGTTTGATGAAGGGCAACTGACCCGAGTTTCCATAAGGTAAGCCAAAGCCCGTGATGATTCTACTTGCGATCTGAGATTTACGCCCGATGTTAAAATAGTGCCTAAAATCGGTTTCTATTTTGCCATATTGGCTAAACGGAACTCCAAATAATAAAGAAGTATCTCCTTTTAAAACATTGCCACCTTTAAAAAGTCCGGCTAATGTGCCCACCAAATCAACTTGACCTTTAAAATAAAATGTATTTTTCTTTTGGCTTTCAGCTGTTGTGGTATAGGTGAAAGAGTAGGAAGGTCCAAAAATCAACTGTTTGTCAATTACCCTCTGCAAATTATCATTTGCATTTGCCAATGCCTGATATTCTGGAGATATATTAGAAGAGTTGGTATAAGTAATTTCCGTTAACTTTAATTGATGTTCCTTTCTGGTATTTTCTTTCCATAAATAACCAAAAGAACCTCTGTAAGTACTCAAAGAATATAATTTGCTCCGCACTTGATACTCGAAACCTAAAGTGGCTAGCGTTTTTGGAGTATAAGCTCCAACTGAGTTAAAAGTAACGAAAGGAGTAATAAACCTTGGCCATGTTAAACTGGCGTCGCCCCCAAAACGGTAAACATTATAACCACTATTCTGGCCGGAAACCTGCACTTCAGTTCCAGCAAAAGCGGTGACTGTTAATTGTTCAGCTCCACGAAAAGCATTCCTATTTGTCCAGTTTAAATTAATTTCTGTACCAGTGTAATTTGCAGAATTGGTTTTCCCCAAGAGTTCTACACGGATTGATTTTTTTGGCAACGGTGTGATGTAATAATACGCATCCAACGCATTCACTAAAGTATCAGAAGGGCGGAATTCGTTTTTCACAAATTTAAAAGTACCCACATTTACCAACCTATTGAGCGATAAATTATGATCGGTACGGTTATAAATGTCTCCTTTATTAAACTGTAAAGCCTGATCAAAAACTATCGGTTTGTATTTTTTATCTGGATCAACAATGATTAAGTCCTTGTAACGAGTCGACGAATCAACATTAGTTTGCATGCTGTCATCCCTCAAGCTATAATCCGGGTACACATAAATATTATCAATAGTATAAACCTCTTTAGATTGAGCTGGTGTCTCATTCTTCACCTTCACAATTAAATCTACCTGGTGTTCTCCAACTGTGCTATCTGCCTGTACCAATAAATAATCGGGACCAAAGTAGAAGAATCCATTTTCTTTTAAACGGGCATCAATCCTATCTCTTTCTGCTTTAATTTTATCCAGATCGTAAGGTTCGCCCGCCTTAAAATAGGTATTCTCTTTTGTATCTCTCACAGCTTTCGCGATGACAGAAGAATCATTTGGAAACTTAACTTCTTTGATTTTATACTGAATAAAAGGTTTGGCATTATAAATAGCGGTCACTCTCCTGTTTTTCGAGGTCGAATCGGCGTAAGCCTTAGCTTTAAAATAACCACGGTTGTCCATTCTGTTTTCCAGTAGTTGAGTATTATAATCTAAATCTACTTTACTAAAAAGTACTGGTGGTTCTCCTATTTTAGTATTCAGGTAATGTTTAATTCCTTTGGTTTTTTCTGTTTTTGTGATGTTATAGATGTAAAGTTTAAATCTTAGGCCTAAAAATGAACTGTTTGGGCGAGGTCTTAAAACACTTCCCAATTCTTCCCTTAAAGCAGATTTCTGATTTTTACTCAAACTATCCCCTTCTACCTTAACTTTGGCGCCTACATAAAGCTGTTCACCTTTTGGCAGGTATTTAATATTACTACAAGCAGACTGCAGTACCATTAAAATCACCATTATATATATGCTACTTTTCAGTTTCATGCTAATTACCTTCAATTTTCTTTTCTTCTTTATCTTTTTTCTTTTGTTTTGATTTCTCAAAAAGCTCTTTGAATTTATTGTAATCCATAGTAATGATAAAACCTAAGCCGGTTTCCACTACCTGACCTTGCAACGCCACCTGATACTGATTTTTACGATATGCTCTCAGCAGATATCTTCCGTCTTTTGACAGCTGATAATCTACAGCAACATCACCAGCAATATTGTTGGCCTGCTGGTTACTTTGTTGTGGACCTTCTAAACCAAAACTGCTACCAATGGTTACTTTCAACCTATCATTTAATAATTTTTTAGAAAGACCAACATTCAAATCGGTTCGGTTTGCTCTTGTACCTGTGGTATAATCATCCGTAGCTTCCAAATCAAAATTCAGTTCCACGCCTCCAATTAAATCTCCCGCTAAATCATTCAATTGTTGTGAAATAATTTTACTTACACTCTGACGGACCAAAGATTCCGCTCCACCAGAACCTGCTTCGCTTGCAAAAGGATTCTCGCCTATAAAACGGTTCAACAATAACAAAGCAAAAACCTGTTTATTAAGTTCAGAAGGCTGTTGCCTCAATTGCTCCAGTTTAGTTTTAGTATTGGTAATGATATCTGTTGCTACGTTATAATTTCCATCGGGAAGAATGATATCGAATGAAATTTCTGGTTTCAATAATTCTCCATCCATATTCAGCAACACATTAAAGGGTAATTTCTGCTTGTAAGTGTTCCTTTGTGATTGCGTTACGTTTCCGAGTTGATCCCCAACTAAATCAATTGGTGCAGTATTGGCTTCATAAATTGCTGTGATATCTAATATTGCCGACATTGGTTCGCCTGTCCAGATGATTGAGCTTCCATCTTTTATAGAGAACTGCCTGCGGATAAAGTTGAACGACATTTCATAAAACCCTTCTTTCAACTCGTATTTTCCGGTCAATGATACTTTCCCGGATGGATCAATCCCAGCATTCAATTGTGCATCACCTTTCAATTTTACAAAATCTCCATTTCCTTTATCAATCACCATGGTCAACTCCGCTTCAGGATCAACTTCAATATTCATTGATAAATTCATCCCTGTGATTTGAGTTTTGTTCAGCGAATCTGGAACTACAAATGTTTGTGCCATTTGTGGATCATCCTGATCAATAAACTCTACTATTCCTTCTCTATCTGCAATTCCAGGATCAGATTGTGGTAAAACCAAGGTAAGTTTGGTGTCTTTATTAATTCTTAAGCTACCATCAATAATTGGATTATTCAGGTCTCCTTTGATTCGCATTTTGGTATCAAAGAATAACTTGCCATAATACAAGTCATTGTCTTTCTCAGTAGAATTTACCGCCATAAAATTATCCGCATCCACCTCTAGGTTAAACCTGAAATCAGTGTAGGTTTTTGTATAGATTGCTCCGTTTACAGAAAGTTTATTATCGGCAGAGTCTGTTAAGGCAAATTCATCAAACAAAATTCCATCTCCATTCATCACAATTTTATCTGATCCAATTTTATAATAAGAATTGAGCGGCGTTACCCTAAAAGCGGCATCGTTAAAAGCAAAATCTCCTATTATTTTTGGAGCATCAACATTTCCTGTAATTTTAAAAGCTCCATTGATGTAACCTTTAGCATTGGTCATGTTTCCGAAAGTGAATCCTTGTATGCTCTTTAAGTTTAAACGTTGCATATTCAAATCCATATCAAAAGTGCTGTTTCCAACATTATAAAAACCATCCAAATTCACTTGATTCCCCCTACCTGTGATGGCAATTTTCGCATTAAAAACATCAGCAGTATTGTTGTTCACCTTTAAATTCACATTTCCAACAGTATCGGTGAGGAAGTTGAAATCCTCAATATTTAAATCCGCAGTAAAAGTTGGGGTAGTGGTTAAATTACTCAAAAGTGCATTTCCATTAATTACACCTCCAGCTAAAAGCGAATCTTTTTCAATAATACTGGTAATGGTTTCAATTCTAAATCCATTAAAATCAATAGCAATTGGCGAGTTTGCAGTAGTTTGCTGTGATTGTATTTTAATAGATTGGCCACTATTGCTCAGCACAAAATTATTAGCATAAATGCCGTTTTCTCCAAATTTTAACACGTTGTCATTTGCCACTTGCCAAGGTTGATAATTTAATTTCAACCCATCCAAATTCAACCTAAATTCAGCATCATTATTAACTGCTTTTAGGTTCCCGCTCAAGAGGTAACGCTCTTTATCCGTCTTGTCTAAAACCTGTAAACGGTAATCCAATAAATTATTTTGAATTTGTCCTGTCAAACTTGTTTTCGGCAAAACCAAAGAGGCACTTTTTATCTCATCAATCAACAAACTATATTTTAAAGCATTGCTTTCATTGTGGATGTCTAATCTTCCGTTGGTGATGGTGTTTCCCGCATAAATTACTTTTGGAATGGTTCCTTTTACGGTCAATGTATCTCCTACAGAATTATATCTCCCTGTAATAGCGATAGGTGCTATCCTCGTTAGTGAAGGAACCAAGCTGTACAATACTTCATCATCATTCACATTTAATTTAAAAGCGAATTGTTGCCTTTTTAAAGTATCAGGTCTTTTAGTTGCAGTTCCGGTATTATAATATTTTGCTATCGTATTACTCAAAGCTGTCCCCACTTCTGTCAACTGATATTTACCATCTATGCTGGCACTCATAAATTGGGAGGTAAGCTTTAAAGAATTCTTTTGTGCTGTAGCTGATGAAACTAAATTGATAGAATCCAATTGATATCTTTTATCCCCTTCTGCTATCAATAATTTATTTAAAGAAATAGTTCCGTTCAAATAATTAGGATCTGCTGTTTTAATGTCTGCATCAATCACACCACGCACCCTGAAATTTGATGCGTAGAAATTCAATTTATTTAAATCAGCACTATCCAAATTCAACTTCAGTTTTACAGATGGGTATTTGCCTTTGAAGCTTCCTGAAGCTTTTAAATCAAAATCCAGGTTCGGATCATTCATGCTGGCTGTAGAACGAAACAATCCATTAGCGATATTTCCTTTTAAATTCAGGTTTTTATACGTGTAGTGATTATAGTCTGCTTTTATCAAGGCACCGTCTAAAGTTGCATTTGCTGTTTTTGGGTCAAGTCCGATACCTTTTACATTGGCTCTTAAACTTATTTTACCTATCGAATCATTTTTAATCAATTTACCAACATCAAAATTATTTAGCTCGGCTATAGCCTGATATTTTTCTTTGTTTTTGATTCGCTGATCAAACAAAGCTTTGATTTTTGCTGCACCATAACTGCTACTCAAAGCTAGATTAGTATTAAAATTATTAATTCCTCCTTTAAAATAACCTTTAGCAGAAAAGTTAGCTGGCAATTGAATATTTGATGGAATTGTCCCGGCTGGGATAAATCCTTTAATGTCTTTAGCTGTAGATCTGAAATCCTGAATAGTTAAATCGAAATAAGCTTTCTCTACATCTGGCAAACCTTTGATATTTCCACTTGCGGAAACATAAGTATTTCCAATCCCCGATACCTGCAGTTTTGGAATGTGTAAATCATTCACTTTTCCATAAACCTTACTATTAATCTTCATGATTGCATTAGGCATGGTTCTAAAAGGATCAGTAGTTGAAAGCGTTGGAACCAACAATTGAATATCTTTAAACCCTAAAGTACTGCCATTGATATTTGCATCCACATATAATTCCCCAGGCGTTTTACTTAATGCAGCAATAGATGGATATTTTAAATTGACTTCATCTTTTATTAAAGTCTGAGGTGTTTTAATCAATAGGTTTTTGAATGACGCAGATTTTGGACCATAGAAAAAACTGGTATGTAATTCCTGAACATATAAACCGCTTTTATCTTTTAAAGTGAATTTATTAATGTCGCCAGAAATGGTATCTAAACTGTAGTAGAAATTATCCGCATTTAAATTGATATGCTGCATATCTAAATGCATGTAATCCATTCCTTTTTTCTGCTTCGCGATATTATTATCATCAAATGCAAAGGCGATATTCTCAAAATCTGCTTTACGTAAATTCACTTTCCAATTAGCAGATTCAGAAGCTGAGGAAGTATTTACCGCTTTAGCATTTGCAGCTATTTTCTTTTCTTCTTTCCCTAAAACCAAATTACCTTTGGTATCAGATAAGGAAATAGACTTAATATCTATAGCTTGTTTTTTTAGGTTGATGGAATTAAAATCAACTAATAATTTCCCAACGTTTAGGTTGGTATTCAATCGCGAATCTTTATTATCATACGAGATTACAATCTTAGAAAGATCAACTTCTCCTAAGTCCAATTTTAAATCTGGTGAAGAAGAGGCGGAATCTGCCAAACTCACCGCGTTCTTAGAAAGCTCTTCTACAATCCCCTGTTGTAACTTCAAGTTTAACCCATTTAAGGTGATTTTCGGGATCTTGAAATCCATACTGTCCAAATCAAATTTCTTGATGTTGGTATCAAAATGGTTTAAATAAACATTAAGGTAATTTTTAGTGATGGCATCATCAAAGCGGACACGAATTTTATCAAGATTAATTTTATCCAAAGAAAATTTCATGGCAGTGCTAGAATCTGTTGGCGCTGTAGGTTTTGCCTGTTCTGCCATAAAAGCATTGATCATGTAATCAAAATTGAAAACAGAATCTTGATTTCTTTTGATATTAGTTACGATTCCTTGTAAATCTATGGAGTTAATTTCAATCTGATTGTCTAGTATTTTAAACAGTGAGATATCCACAGAAATACGTTCTCCGGCTAACAAAGTGTCTTTTTCCTGACTTTCAAAGTAAAATCCCTTTAAAACCAATTTCTTAGGCAACCCAATTTCAATTCTATCAATTTTTACTGGAGTGTGAAATTTACCTTCTAAGTAGGTCACAACCTTGTTTTTAAGGATATTTTGAATCGCAGGAATTTGTATGAGGATAACGATCAATAAAAAAAGCCCAATGATGGATCCCAACAACCAGGCGATTATTTTTAAAGTGAGTTTTAGATATTTATTCAAGTAAATGCTTTTGAGCTTTCATAAATCAAAGGATGCGCCAATTTAAGAAATATTTATAGCGTAATGCTATTGCAAGATTGCTATTATCTATTTGTATGAGTTAAGGATTGGACCTATATTTGATTAACAATAATAAATAAAACAGAAGATCATGGCATTAGAAATCACAGATGCTAACTTTGAGGAGTTAGTTTTAAAATCAGATAAACCAGTATTAGTAGATTTTTGGGCAGAATGGTGCGGTCCATGTCGTATGGTTGGTCCAGTTGTAGAAGAATTAGCTAAAGAATATGAAGGTAAAGCGGTTATAGGAAAAGTTAACGTTGACCATAATCCACAAATTTCAATGAATTATGGCATCCGTAATATTCCAGCTTTGTTATTTTTCAAAAACGGAGAAATTGTTGACAAGCAGATTGGTGCAGTGCCTAAGTCAGTTTTAGCTGATAAATTAATGAAGCAAATGGCTTAATCTACGTTCGTTAAATATATTGAAGGTCTTATTGAAAAATGAGACCTTTCTTTTTGCCAAAATTTTAACACCTTTTAACTTTTAATCATCCTAAGAAATTAGGATACTTTTAGTTAATGGTTATATTTGCCAAAACATTAAAATTAAGATGAACAGAACGATTTCAAAAATTGCTAAAGCAAGTGCAGGAATAGCTTTTATAGTAGCTGTAGTAGCTTGTAATAAACCAGAATCTAAATCAGGTGAAACAGTTTCAACTGCAACTAAAGAAAGTGCAACTGAGGCTACAGGCGGTATAGTTTATGTAAACTCTGACTCCTTATTAAATAATTACGAATATTTTAAAGAAATCAAAACCAAATTCGAAGGGAAATCCAAAAAAGCGGAAGCTGATTTAAAAGATAAAGGAGCCGCTTTCCAACGTGAAGTTGCAGCTTACCAACAAAGTTCAAATACCATGAGTGCTGATCAAAGAGCACAGACAGAACAAAGATTGCAAAGAAAGCAACAAGAATTACAGGTTTACCAACAGAATGCTGGTTCGGCTTTACAAAACGAAGAAGCAGGTGAAAACGAAAAATTGTATGACAAAGTAGCGGAATACTTAAAAAAGCATGCTAAAGATAAAGGTTATAAAATGGTTTTAACTTATTCTAAAGGTAACAGTGCAATTCTTTTTGCTGATGAAAGCTTAGATGTAACTAAAGAAGTAATAAAAGGCTTAAATGATGCTTATAAAAGCGACAAAAAATAAGTTTCAATAAAAAATTAATTATTCAGGCTCAACAATTGTTGAGCCTTTTTTATGAATAAAGAAATGAATACTCACGAGGAATTTATGAGAGAAGCTATCACTCTTTCTAAAAATAATGTAGTTAAAGGATTAGGCGGGCCATTTGGTGCTGTAATTGTAAAAGAAGGAAAAATAATAGCCAAAAGTGCAAATACGGTAACCACAACCAATGACCCAACTGCGCATGCAGAAGTTTCCACCATCCGCTTAGCATGTAAAGAATTAAACACTTTTAATTTAGCAGGCTGTGTAATTTATACCAGTTGCGAGCCTTGCCCAATGTGTTTAGGCGCCATTTACTGGGCAAAATTAGATAAAATTTATTACGCAAATACTAAAAGTGATGCCGCAGAAATTGGTTTTAATGATGCTTTTATTTATGAAGAATTAGACTTAAAACCAGAAAACCGTAAATTAAAAGCTGAACAGATTTTAGCTGATGAAGCAATAGAAGTTTTTAAAATGTGGGGTAGCTATGAAACTAAAATTGATTATTAAAAGCTGTTTGCTTTAAGCTGAAAGCGATATTAACTAAAAAACAATGGAACAAATAACTTGGGGAATATTAGGTTGTGGAGATGTAACGGAAGTAAAAAGCGGACCAGCTTTTAACAAAGTTTCAAATTCTGCAATTGAAGCGGTAATGCGTAGAGATGCTGAAAAAGCAAAAGATTATGCCAATCGTCATCAAATAGAAAAATGGTATGCTGCTGCTGATGATTTAATAAACGACCCAAAAATCAATTCCATTTATATTGCTACTCCTCCAGCTCCACATAAAGATTATGCTATTCAAGCTTTAAAAGCAGGTAAGAATGTTTATATAGAAAAACCTGTCACACTAAATGTGGCTGAGTGTGAAGCCATTATTGAAGCATCAAAACAATCTAAAGGAAAAGTTACTGTAGCTCATTATAGAAGGGCATTACCCCTTTTCATCAAATTGAAAGAATTGATTGAAAGTGGGATGAATGGTGAAACAAGAATTATTGATTTAAAATTATACCAAAGGCCAGGTTCTGATAAGATTGCCAAAACAGATGAAAATTGGAGAGTAAACCCCACCATTTCAGGAGGAGGTTTGTTTTTTGATTTAGCACCTCATCAATTAGATATTTTAGTCCATATTTTTGGAGAGCCTATGCATTATCAAGGATTTTCAATTAACCAGAGCAAACAAAGCATTGTAGCAGATATGACTGTTGGTCAGGCTCTTTTCAAGAATGATATAGCTTTTACCGGAACATGGAATTTCAATAGTTTACCAGCGAATGAAATTGAAGAATGTGAAATTATTGGTAGCCAGGGCAAAATTTTATTTTCCTTTTTCGGGAATGAAATGGCTTTAATTAGAGATGGAAAAACCGAAGTTTTCAATTTTGAGAATCCGCTTCATATTCAGCAGAATATGATTGAGAAAACGGTGAATTACTTTTTAGGCAAAGAAGAAAATCCATGTAGCTTGGAAGATGCTTTATTAAGTTTAAAATTGATGGAAAGTTTTAGTTAAATGTTGCGTAAGTTATAATAATGGATATTCCTGCCTACTGGGAGGCAACCTTTACCGATTTTTCATCTGCAAAGATTAAAGTGAATAGCCTGACAAAGCTTTCTCAGCGGGTTGCACCCAAAACTTTTTACTTTTTACTTTTCAAAAACTAATCCTCCTCATCCAAACCAAAAAAACTATCGCTCAACTCATCAATCTCTCTTCTGTCTTTTTTAGTTGGCCTTCCGGCGCCAGCATCTCTTTGTAAATGTGGGGCATGAAACATAGATTTATACTTTAGCGTTTCTTCAGGCGGTGTAAGATCTTGGTAAGCTAAAACTGCTTTTTTAGCGTCAACACGGGTGTACAATAAATCAATAACTTTGATTATTTTTTTCTCTACTGCTTTAGAAACCTGAAAAACCTCCCCTACTTTAACCTCGTAACTGGCTTTGATGTTTGTTCCTTCCTTTTTTACTCTTCCAGCCCTACACGCATCTGTAGCTAAAGACCTAGTTTTAAATAACCTGATAGACCATAAATACTTATCTATTCTC
The DNA here is from genome assembly GCA_039918235.1 of Pelobium sp. GTDB lineage: Bacteria > Bacteroidota > Bacteroidia > Sphingobacteriales > Sphingobacteriaceae > Pseudopedobacter. The sequence continues at coordinate 20,144 of JBDSHZ010000089.1, read as the reverse complement.
AATTTTTCTGCCATAGCGTTTCAAAAGTAAAGGAAAATTACCCCAAATGGCAAAAAAACCTTTAATTTGCATACAAAACAAAATATAATGATAGCCGAATTAAAGAAAGCCATTGAAGAAGCATGGGATGATAGAAACCTGCTTAATTTCAAAGAATACAAAGATGCCATTGAAAGAGTTATATACAGATTAGATACTGGAGAATTGCGGGTTGCCGAACCAATTGGCAATGTTTGGCATGTGAACGATTGGATAAAGAAGGCGGTAATTATGTATTTCCCAATCAGGGAGATGGAGGAGATTAAAGTTGGTCCTTTTGTTTTTCATGATAAAATGAAGCTCAAAACTGATTATAAGAAACAAGGCGTGAGAGTTGTTCCGCATGGTATTGCCCGTTATGGTGCTTACCTTGCTAAAGGAGTAATTATGATGCCGTCTTATGTTAATATTGGCGCTTATGTAGATGAAGGTACTATGGTTGATACTTGGGCCACTGTAGGCTCTTGTGCTCAGATAGGCAAAAATGTACATTTAAGTGGCGGTGTTGGAATTGGCGGTGTTTTAGAACCTATCCAAGGCGCTCCAGTAATTATAGAAGACAATTGTTTTATTGGCTCTAGAGCTATAGTGGTGGAAGGTGTACGTGTAGAAAGTGAAGCAGTTTTGGGCGCAAACGTGGTGCTTACTGCATCTACAAAAATTATTGATGTTACCGGACCAGAGCCGATAGAGTATAAAATGATAGTTCCCGCCCGTTCGGTTGTAATTCCTGGCTCTTACACTAAGAAATTCCCTGCAGGCGAGTTTCAAGTTCCATGTGCATTAATTATTGGTCAAAGAAAAGAATCAACAGATAAAAAAACATCGTTAAACAATGCTTTAAGAGAGCATAATGTAGCGGTATAGATTAAGGGTTGAAAGTAAAAAGTTTAAAGTTATAGCGTCTGCTATCTTTTTACTTTTTACTTTTCACTTTCAACTTTATAAAATGAGAATCGGATTTGAAGCTAAAAGAGCGTTTAAAAATTTTACCGGGCTGGGCAATTATTCCCGTTCTGTGATTCAAATACTTGCTACTCAACATCCAGAAAATGAGTATTTTATTTATACGCCAACCGCTCCAGAAAATTCCAGAACTCAATTTCTTTTCGAGTTAAAAAACACTTTCATCCGTACAGCACCTATTAAATTTCTAAAATCTTATTGGCGAAGCAAGGGCGTGTTGAAGAATTTGAAAAAAGATCAAATTGAACTTTTTCATGGCTTAAGTCATGAAATTCCATCTGGTTTAAAAGAAGCAGGAATAAAATCGGTGGTGACCATTCATGATTTAATCTATTTACGTTTCCCTTATTATTTTAAAAGAATCGACCGTAAAATCTATGATATGAAATTCCGTTCGGCCTGTAAAAATGCTGACCGGATTATTGCGATTTCAGAACAGACCAAAAAAGATATTATCCATTTTTATGGAACAGACGAAGAAAAAATAGAAGTGGTTCATCAAGGTTGTGACCCAATATTTTATGAGGAAGTTTCAGAAGAAAATCTTTTAAAAATCAAAACTCAATATCATTTACCTGATGAGTTTTTACTCTGTGTGGGTACTATTGAAAGCCGTAAAAATCAGTTATTAATTTTAAAAGCACTGCAGCAGCTGCCTGAAAAAATTAATTTAGTTTTAGTAGGGAAATCAACAGCATACGAAGAGATTCTGAAAAACTTTATCTTACTGCATCAATTAGAAAACCGGGTGACATTTTTAAAAAATGTTCCTTTTAAAGATTTACCGGGCATTTATCAATCGGCAAAAATATTTGTTTACCCATCTAAATTTGAAGGTTTTGGCATTCCTATTTTAGAAGCTTTAAATTCAGGTATTCCGGTAATTGCGGCCAAAGGTTCCTGTTTAGAAGAAGCAGGTGGTCCAAACAGTTTATATATAAATCCAGACAATGCTCATGAGCTAAAAGAGCTAATTCTTAAATTAGCGCATGATGAAAAGTTACAAAGACAAATGAAGGAAAAAGGAAAAAGCTTTGCGCTGAATTTTAGGGAAGAAAATGTATCTAAAAACCTGATGAAAGTTTATCAAAAAACAATGAGCCATGCTTAAAGAAGAAATCAATAAAGCCCTTGAAGTTTTAAAATCAGGCGGAATCATCCTTTATCCTACTGATACTGTTTGGGGTTTAGGCTGTGATGCTACCAACGCCGATGCAGTAGCTAAGATTTTTGCATTGAAAAACAGAGCAGACAGTCAAAGCATGATTATTCTTTTAGACACAGAAAACAAGTTGCAAAGCTATGTTTCAGAAATTCCAGATGTAGCTTATGACCTGATTGAATATACCGAGAAACCGCTCACCATTATTTTTTCTGGAGCGAAAAATTTAGCTCCTAACCTCATTAATCAGGATGGAAGTGTGGGTATTAGAATTCCGAAACATGATTTTTGCCAACAGCTCATCCAACGTTTCCGCAAACCTATCGTTTCCACTTCTGCAAATATCAGTGGAAAGCCCACGCCTACAAATTTTTTAGAGATCAGCCAAGAAATTTTAGAAGGAGTAGATTACGTGGTGGATTTAGAGCAAGAAATTATGGAGAAGAAGCAACCTTCCACCATCATGAAATTAGAAGCCAGCGGTCAATTTTCATTCATTAGAAAGTAATCAGGTTTAACCTTCCCCATAATTTTACAGATAAGCTATATTTGTATTATTAGATTATAACTATTTGCAAATAAAAACATCAATTCTTGAAACAACACCTCACTCATCCCATATTTAAAATTATTTCAAAAGTTGCTATTCAACTAAATGTGGAGGCTTTTGTCATCGGTGGTTTTGTAAGGGATATATTTTTAAATCGCACTTCAAAGGATGTAGATATTGTGGTATTAGGTAACGGACCTGATTTTGCGACCGCAGTTGGGAAAGAATTGAATACCCAAGTTACAGTTTTTAAAAGTTTTGGTACGGCAATGCTTCGTTATCAGGATTTAGAAGTAGAATTTGTAGGTGCAAGAAAAGAATCTTACCGGATAGATTCTAGAAAACCAATTGTGGAGGATGGAAGTTTGGAAGACGATCAGAAGCGCAGGGATTTCACCATTAATGCAATGGCTATTCAGCTGTCTGCAAAAAAATTCGGAGAATTATTGGATCCATTTGGAGGCATTCAACATTTAGAGGAAAAAATCATCATCACTCCTTTAAATCCTGAAGAAACTTTTTCAGACGATCCTTTAAGAATGATGCGAGCCATTAGGTTTGCCAGTCAGTTAGATTTTAAGATTTCTGAAGATGCCATTAATGCGATAAAAATTAATAAAAAAAGGATCCAGATCGTCTCTAAAGAACGGATTACAGATGAACTCAATAAAATAATATTATCACCCATTCCTTCTATCGGCTTTAACTATCTTTTTGATACGGGTTTGCTGAAAGAAATTTTTCCGCAGATGATTGATTTATATGGGGTAGAAATTAGAGAAGGCAAAGGACATAAGGATAACTTTTACCACACTTTAGAGGTATTGGACAATATCTGTAAAAGTACGGATGATTTATGGCTTCGCTGGGCGGCCATTCTTCATGACATTGCAAAACCAGCAACCAAAAGATTTGAACGTAACCACGGCTGGACCTTTCATGGTCATGAAGATAAAGGAGCCAGAATGGTGCCCAAAATTTTTGCACAGCTTAAATTACCATTGAACGAGAAAATGAAATTGGTGCAGAAGTTAGTGCTTTTACACCTCCGCCCAATAGTATTGGCACAAGATGTGGTAACTGATTCAGCAGTAAGGAGATTACTATTTGAAGCAGGGGAAGATATTGAAGGATTAATGAAGCTTTGCCATGCCGATGTTACGACAAAAAACGAGTACAAAAAGAAGAAATACCGTAATAATTTTGAACTGGTACAGCAAAAATTAAAAGATGTAGAGGAGCGGGATCAGCTGAGAAATTGGCAACCTCCAATTTCTGGAGAGGACATTATGCTCGCCTTTAATATTAAAGCTGGAAGAGAAGTTGGAATTATTAAAAATCAGATCAGAGAAGCAATATTGGAAGGTGAAATTAAGAATGACCGACTAGAAGCAACTCAGCTCATGAAAGTATTGGGAGAGAAACTGAATTTATCGATGATAAATCAGATAAATTAAATTAATAAATTGAATCAAAAAAGTATTTTTGCAATATGGCGATATATAGATTTAGGATAAGTTTTGAGGATTACGACGAAGTGATCAGAGAGATTGATATCAAATCAAACCAAACTTTTAAAGATCTACATGACTTTTTCTTAGGCAACATTAAGTATGACCAGGAAAAATCTTCCTCATTTTATGTGAGCAATGATCAATGGATAAAAAATGAAGAGTTGGCTTTTCTACCAAATCAGCGAAAAATAGCTAACGGGGTTGCTTTAATGGAAAATGCTAAGCTTTCTAAATTCATTGATGATCCGCACCAGAAATTCTATTATATCTATAATTTTGAGAAACCTTATGAATTTCATGTAGAACTCATCAAGATACTTGACAATAATCCAGCACTTGATTTGCCAAGTTTGTTTAAGTCTATTGGTGAAGCTCCTAGGCTTGCAGTTCCAATTATGGGCGCTGTAGACGACATTACAGGTGATGAAGACGATATGATGATTGAGGATGATGAAGGAGCTATTGCAGGTGAGGATGAATTAGAAGGATTAAATACCGATACGGAAGGCGATCAAGAAGAGGAAGAAGATGGTTTTGCTGATGAATTTTCAGACACTGATGGCTTTGATGATGAAGATTTAGAAAAAGAATAATTTAAGATCCGGTTTTAAACCGGATTTTTTCATAAATGGCTAAACCTCAAAAAACTTTAATTACTATTGTTGGCCCAACTGCTATCGGCAAAACAGCATTGGCCATTGAAATTGCACAATATTATCAAACCGAAATCATTTCTGCCGACTCACGCCAGTTTTTTAAGGAAATGAGTATTGGTACTGCAAAACCAAATCCGGAAGAACTCTTAGCTGTAAAACACCATTTTGTCGATTCTCATTCCATCCATGATTCCTTTTCTGTTGGTGATTTTGAAAAACAAGCCCTCACAAAAATAGAATCCTTTTTTAAAACACATGATGTTTTAGTAATGGTGGGCGGTTCCGGCCTATACATCAATGCCGTTTTGTACGGTTTTGATGAATTGCCCAAAGCCGATGAGGTATTAAGGACTCAACTGAATCAACAATTGGAAAATGAGGGAATAATACCTCTACAAAAGAAACTACAAGAATTAGATCCAACATATTATGAAGAAGTTGATCTTCATAATCCCCAAAGAATCATTAGGGCTTTAGAAGTGTGTATCTCTTCTGGAAAATCTTTTTCATCTTTCAGGAAAACAGAAGCTAAAGAACGTCCTTTTCAAACTATTTTGATTGGATTGGATATGGACAGGGCAAAGCTTTACGAAAGAATCAATCAACGAGTAGATCAAATGCTGGAGGATGGATTGCTAGAAGAAGTGAAAGCATTAGTTAATTTTCAACAGCTCAATGCTTTAAAAACAGTTGGTTATTCAGAAATTTTCAATTACTTAAACGGCATCTGGACTTTAGAAGAAGCAGTAAACAAAATCAAACAAAATACCAGAAACTTCGCCAAAAGACAATTGACTTGGTTTAGAAAGAATGATGGTATAGTTTGGTTTGAGCCCTCAAAAAAAACTAAAATAACTGCACTCATTCAACTTCAGCTTGATTCGCTTTTCCAGAGAAAAAATTAAAGAAAAGAACGATAAAAGATACAGAGCAAAGAATCTGTACAACGGTAATTATTTTCCCTGTATGATTAATAGGATATACATCGCCATAACCTATGGTAGCACTGGTGACAAATGAGAAATAAATTGCATCAACTGTACTTCTCAAATCTATGTTTAGGTAATTGCCTGCAATATAAATCACGGCAAAAGTCAAACCGGATTCAAAAAAATTAAAAGTGAGTAATAAAAGTGTCCTCATGTTGGATGATTTCCCATGCTGATCTGATAGAAATATCTTACTGAATAAATAAATGTAGGTTTCAATTAGAAGGTAAATGGAAAGATAATACAGAAATGAATAACTATACCAATGCATGATTAAGACCATCATTGGGAAAACCGTTTTTAACAGCACATAAAATTCTACAATAAGCTTTCTGCCGATTGAGCTTTTTGACTTTACCAATTGATCTATAAAAACACCCGGAAACAAGAGTAAAATACTTACCAAAGTTAGCCTAAACAGTCTTAAAATACCATAATCATCTTTATTGCTTCCTTTCCAAACTGCCGCAATCTTTAATAATTGGAGTTGATATCCAGAATTTCCAGCATCCTGAAAAGAATAATCACTTCTTAAAATTTTACCTAAATTATTCTTCACCTATTTAGGATTATGCCTGCGCTGTTGGTCCGCCAAAGTTAAAATGCATGCCTCCGTTATCATCGTTTCCAACTTTAATAACTCCATTGATCATTTCAAACTTGGAAATATTATCCTCTAAAGCATTTAATAAACGCTTGGCATGATCAGGAGTAAGCACAATTCTGCTCTTTACTTTTGCTTTAGGAACGCCTGGCATCACTCTAATAAAATCCAAAACAAACTCACTATTAGAATGGGTAATAATGGCAAGGTTAGAATAGGTTCCTTCTGCCATCTCTTCTGATAGCTCAATATTTAATTGGTTTTCATTTTGTTCTTCCATAGCTCTAAATTAAAAAAGTCCCGTTGTAAAAGACGAGACTTAAAAAAAGTATTTTAAATTATTTTATTTTTTTAAAAATAAAAGCAAAAATCCAATGATTACGCTTATTTGACCTAACCAAAAAATAAACATCCACTTAATTATTTCTGCTTTAACATTTGCAATGTCTTCTTTAACTATAAAAATATCAGCTTTTGTTGCTAAAATTTCTTTATTATTTTCAAATTCTTTTTTTACTTCTGAATTAACATAAGTAACAAGAGCTTTTGCTTCGCTTTCACCAAGCTTCAATTTCAATATCTCATATAATTGAATTTCTGAAACACTCATCTTATAAATTTTTAAATAAAAATAAGAAAAATTTAACAAAAAAAGGTCCCGAAAGTTCGGGACCTTATATTATTAATAAGAGTTCTCAATACTCAAATCTCTTATCTCAAATCTAATTAAGCTTCAACTTCTTCCTCTTCTTCTTTAGAAGCCATTAATTTATCATACTCTTCCTGAGAACCTACAATGATTCTTTCGTAATCACGTAAGCCAGTTCCTGATGGAATCAGGTGACCAACAATAACGTTCTCTTTTAAGCCTAATAAATGGTCACGCTTACCTGCAATGGCTGCCTCATTCAATACTTTAGTAGTTTCCTGGAAGGAAGCTGCAGAGATGAATGATTTAGTACCTAATGATGCTCTGGTAATACCTTGCAACATTGGGCTTGCGGTAGCGGCTCTTGCTTCTCTAGCGGTAACCAACTTCATATCCTTACGTTTCAATTGTGAATTCTCATCACGCAATTTACGTACAGATAAAATTTGACCTTCTTTCAATACACTAGAATCACCTGCGTCTTCTACCACCATTTTGTCGTAGATTTCGTCATTTTCAATAGAGAAATCAAATCTGTCAACAGCTTCTTTCTCTAAGAAACGGGTATCTCCAGCATCTTCAATCATCACTTTCTGCATCATTTGGTGAACGATGGTTTCAAAGTGCTTGTCGTTGATTTTCACACCTTGCAAACGGTAAACTTCTTGTATACCATTTACTAAGTATTCTTGTACTGCCGCCGGACCTTTGATAGATAGGATATCTCCAGGAGAGATGGCACCATCAGATAAAGGCATACCTGCTTTGATAAAGTCATTTTCCTGAACTAAGATGTGCTTAGAAAGTGGAACTAGGTATTTCTTCACCTGTCCGTCTCTTGATTCGATAGTAACCTCACGGTTACCACGTTTCACACCACCTAAAGTTACCACACCGTCAATCTCAGTGACAACCGCAGGGTTTGAAGGATTTCTCGCTTCAAACAATTCAGTTACACGAGGAAGACCACCGGTAATATCTCTGGTTTTTCCAGTTGTACGAGGAATTTTAACAAGGATTTCTCCCATTTTCATATCCTGATCTTCATCAACTACTACGTGTGCACCAACTGGGATGTTGTATTCCCTGATAGATCCACCTTTTTTGTCAACGATTTTCACAACCGGATTCTTAGTTTTATCTCTTGTATCGATAATTACTTTTTCTCTGTGACCAGTTTGCTCATCAGATTCCTCACGGAAAGTAACCCCTTCAATTACAGCTTCAAACTCAACCCTTCCTGAGAATTCAGAGATGATTACCGCATTGTATGGATCCCATGAACATAACTTGTCTCCTTTAGTTACTTTATCTCCTTCTTTAACAAAAAGGAATGAACCGTAAGGAATATTATTGGTCATGATTACTCTTCCAGAGTTTGGATCAGTAATTTTGAATTCGCCTGAACGACCCAATACTACTTCAATTTCACCGTCATCAGTTTTCTTGGTAACTGTTCTTAAGTTTTCAAACTCAATTATACCGTCAAACTTAGCGTTGATCTGAGATTCTGCAGCAATGTTAGATGCAGTACCACCCACGTGGAAAGTACGTAATGTTAACTGTGTACCCGGCTCACCAATAGACTGCGCTGCAATTACACCAACTGCTTCACCCATCTGAACTGGCTTACCAGAAGCTAAGTTACGTCCGTAACATAATGCACAAACTCCTCTTGAAGCCTCACAAGTTAATACTGAACGAATTTCAACACCTTCTACTGGAGATTCTTCAATTCTTCTAGCTATTTCTTCTGTGATGTCTTGATCAGCCTTAACATATAATTCATTCGAGATAGGATCATATACATCATGTAATGAAGTACGACCTAAAATTCTGTCATATAATGGCTCAACAATATCTTCTTGATCTTTTAAAGCAGTAGTATACATTCCTCTTAACGTTCCGCAATCATGATGTTTAATCACCATATCTTGTGCAACATCATGTAAACGACGGGTTAAGTAACCAGCATCGGCAGTTTTTAAAGCTGTATCCGCTAAACCTTTACGAGCACCGTGAGTAGAAATAAAGTATTCTAATACTGATAGTCCTTCTTTAAAGTTAGAAAGAATAGGGTTTTCAATAATCTCACCACCTGAACCAGATTTCTGAGGTTTCGCCATCAATCCCCTCATACCGCACAACTGACGAATTTGCTCCTTAGAACCACGGGCTCCAGAATCCAACATCATGTAAACGGAGTTGAAACCTTGGTTATCGTTAGTCAACTGGGTCATTACGTGAGTAGTTAACCTGTTGTTGATACGAGTCCAGATATCAATGATTTGATTGTAGCGTTCGTTGTTGGTGATGAAACCCATGTTATAGTTACCCATCACTTCAGCAACCTCAGTTTTAGCTTGCTCTAATAAAGTATGTTTCTCAGTAGGGATATTTAAATCCTTTAAGTTGAAAGATAAACCTCCAACAAAAGCAGACTGGAAACCAAGAGTTTTAATTTCATCTAAGAAATTGGCTGCTCTTGCCATACCCGTATTTTTTACTACTTCTCCAATAATATCACGAAGTGATTTTTTGGTTAATAGTTCATTGATATAACCTACTTCTTTTGGAACAACTTCATTAAATAAAACTCTTCCTACTGTAGTATCAATTATTTTCTCCACTAAAGAACCATCATTTTCTTTAACAATTGCTTTTACCTTAATAAATGCATGTAAGTCAAGTTGTTTCTCGTTGTAAGCTATGATTACTTCTTCTGATGAATAGAAAGTTAATCCAGAGCCTTTTATGATATGTCCTTCTTCAGATTTACGGCCTTTGGTCATGTAGTACAGACCCAAAACCATATCCTGAGATGGCACTGTTACCGGCGTACCGTTAGCAGGGTTCAAAATATTGTGAGAAGCAAGCATCAAGATTTGGGCTTCCAAAACTGCAGCGTTACCTAGTGGTACGTGAACTGCCATCTGGTCACCATCAAAATCCGCGTTAAACGCAGTACACACTAATGGGTGTAATTGAATAGCTTTACCTTCTACTAATTTTGGTTGGAAAGACTGGATACCCAATCTGTGCAATGTTGGTGCTCTGTTTAAAAGAACTGGATGTCCTTTCAATACATTCTCCAAAATATCCCAAACCAAAGGATCTTTTCTGTCAACTATTTTCTTTGCAGATTTAACAGTTTTAACTACTCCACGCTCAATCATCTTACGGATGATAAACGGTTTGAATAGTTCAGCTGCCATATCTTTAGGTAAACCGCATTCGTGTAGTTTCAATGTTGGACCTACCACAATTACAGAACGTCCGGAATAATCCACACGCTTACCTAATAAGTTTTGACGGAAACGACCTTGTTTACCTTTTAAAATATCTGATAATGATTTTAGAGCTCTGTTACCTTCAGTTTTAACAGCATTCACTTTACGTGAGTTGTCAAACAATGAATCTACAGCTTCCTGTAACATACGTTTTTCGTTACGTAAGATTACTTCAGGAGCTTTAATTTCCATCAATCTTTTTAAACGATTGTTACGGATGATTACTCTTCTGTATAAATCATTTAAATCTGAAGTTGCAAAACGGCCACCTTCTAAAGGAACTAACGGACGTAATTCTGGTGGAATTACAGGAACGATTTTGATGATCATCCATTCCGGATTGTTCTCGATACGGTTTTTAGCATCACGGAAAGCTTCTACAACCTGTAGGCGTTTTAAAGCCTCATTTTTACGTTGCTGAGAAGTTTCGTTAGCCGCTTGGTGACGTAAGTCATAAGACAATTGATCCAAATTTAATCTTCTCAATAAATCTTCCAAAGCTTCAGCACCCATTTTAGCGATGAATTTATTTGGATCTTTATCATCCAGATACTGATTTTCTTTTGGCAATTTATCTAGGATATCTAAATATTCTTCTTCTGTTAAGAAGTCCATATAGTTGATTCCTTGATCAGCCATCATACCAGCTTGGATCACTGCATATCTTTCGTAATAGATAATTAAATCTAAACGTTTTGTAGGTAAACCTAAAAGATATCCAATTTTGTTAGGTAAAGATCTGAAGTACCAGATATGCGCAACAGGAACCACCAAATTGATGTGCCCCATACGCTCACGACGTACTTTTTTCTCCGTTACTTCTACACCACAACGGTCACAAACGATTCCCTTGTAACGGATTCTTTTGTATTTACCACAATGGCATTCGTAATCCTTCACCGGACCAAATATTCTTTCACAGAATAAACCATCACGTTCAGGCTTATAAGTCCTGTAATTGATGGTTTCCGGCTTCAACACTTCACCACTTGAACGCTCCAAAATTGCTTCTGGAGACGATAAGCTAATGGTTATCGAAGTGAAATTACTTTTTATTTTACTATCCTTTTTGTAAGACATATTCTTTCTTTAAGTTGAAAGTTAAAAGTGATAAGTTGTAAGTGATAAGTGAAACTTATAACCTACAACTTATAACATAAAACTAGTCTAATGTAATATCTAATCCTAAACCTCTTAGTTCGTGAACCAATACGTTGAATGATTCAGGAACACCTGGAGTTGGTAAGTTTTCGCCTTTTACGATAGCTTCGTAAGTTTTAGCTCTACCTACCACATCATCAGATTTAACAGTTAAGATTTCTTGTAAGATGTTAGATGCACCAAATGCCTCTAATGCCCAAACCTCCATCTCACCAAAACGCTGACCACCAAATTGTGCTTTACCACCCAATGGCTGTTGTGTAATTAATGAGTACGGTCCGATTGAACGAGCATGCATCTTATCATCAACCATGTGACCTAATTTCAGCATGTAAATAATACCTACAGTAGTATGTTGATCAAAACGCTCACCAGTTAAACCATTATATAAATAAGTTCTTCCTGATTCTGGTACACCTGCTTGTTTAACGTAAGCCTCAACTTCGTCATGAGAAGCACCATCAAAAATTGGAGTCGCAAATTTTAATCCCAATTCTTTACCAGCCCATCCTAAAACAGTTTCGTAAATCTGTCCTAAGTTCATACGGGAAGGCACACCAAGTGGGTTAAGAACGATATCAACTGGAGTTCCATCTGCCAAGAAAGGCATATCCTCGTCTCTTACGATACGAGCAACAATACCTTTATTACCGTGACGTCCAGCCATTTTATCTCCAACTTTCAGTTTACGTTTCTTAGCAACATAAACCTTAGCCATCTGAACAATTCCTGAAGGAAGTTCATCACCTACACTAATAGCAAACTTATCTCTTCTGTAAGCACCTAACTCTTCATTAGTTTTGATACCGAAATTGTGTAATAAGATTTTAATTAAATCATTTTTATCATCATCAGTAGTCCATTTTGTTGGGTTGATGTGGTTATAATCTAATTCCATTAATATCTTCTGAGTGAACTTCACTCCTTTAGCTATTAACAGTTCTTTATACACATTGAAAACACCTTGAGAGGTTTTTCCATTCACAATAGTAAATAATTTTTCAACTAAACTCTCTCTAAGCTCTCTTACTGCTTTTTCATGTTTAGCATCTAATTTTTCTATCAATGCTTTCTCTTCAGCTTTAGAAGTTTTCTTAGCTCTAGAGAATAATTTTGTATCGATAACTACACCTTTAATAGATGGCGGAGTTTTCAAAGATGCATCCTTAACATCACCTGCTTTATCACCAAAGATTGCTCTAAGTAATTTTTCTTCCGGAGATGGGTCAGATTCTCCTTTTGGAGTAATCTTACCAATTAAGATATCGCCTTCTTGAACATCAGCACCTACACGGATAATTCCATGCTCATCTAAATCCTTAGTTGCCTCTTCAGAAACGTTAGGAATATCTGGTGTTAATTCTTCTTCTCCTCTTTTTGTATCTCTAACTTCTAATTCAAATTCTTCAATATGAAGTGAAGTAAAGATATCTTGAGAAACTACTCTTTCAGAGATCACAATCGCATCCTCAAAGTTGTATCCTTGCCAAGGCATGAATGCTACTTTTAAGTTGATACCTAATGCTAATTCTCCATCTTGTGTAGCATATCCCTCACAAAGAACTTGTCCTTTTTCAACTTTCTGACCTTTCTTAACGATTGGCTTTAGGTTAATACAAGTACTTTGGTTGGTTTTCTTAAACTTAATTAAGTTATAGCTCTTAGATTCTCCATCAAATGAAACTAACCTGTCATCATCATTTCTTTCGTATTTGATGGTGATTTTATTAGCATCAACATATTCAACCACACCGTTTCCTTCTGCGTTGATTAATGTTCTTGAATCACGGGCAACTCTTCCTTCTAATCCTGTTCCAACAATTGGAGCTTGTGGACGTAACAAAGGAACAGCCTGACGTTGCATGTTAGATCCCATTAAGGCTCTGTTCGCATCATCATGCTCTAAGAAAGGAATCAATGAAGCTGCAATAGAAGTAATCTGATTTGGAGCAATATCAATGTAATCTAACTTTTCAGGGTCAATTACAGGGAAATCACCTTCGTATCTTGCTTTTACTTTATCATCTTCAAAAACACCACTGTCACTATATTGCGCACTAGCCTGTGCAATAGTCATCCCGTCTTCATCTTCAGCACTTAAATAAGTAACTGGTTTATCCATTACCACCACACCGTCATTTACTTTACGGTAAGGAGTTTCGATAAAACCTAAGTTATTGATCTTCGCATGAACACAAAGAGAAGAAATCAAACCAATGTTTGGTCCTTCAGGAGTTTCAATGGTACATAAACGACCATAATGCGTATAGTGAACGTCACGTACCTCAAAACCTGCTCTCTCTCTAGATAAACCACCTGGACCTAAAGCCGACAAACGACGTTTGTGCGTAATCTCTGCCAATGGATTGGTTTGATCCATGAACTGAGAAAGCTGATTAGTTCCGAAGAAAGAGTTGATTACAGATGATAATGTACGAGCATTAATTAAATCTGTTGGTGTAAACACCTCGTTGTCACGGATATTCATACGCTCACGGATTGTTCTAGCCATACGAGCTAAACCAACACCAAACTGAGCGTAAAGTTGTTCACCTACAGTTCTTACCCTTCTGTTAGATAAGTGATCAATATCATCCACATCTTCTTTAGAGTTGATTAATTTGATCAAATATTTTACAATCGCAATAATGTCTAACTTAGTTAAAACCTTAGTCTCAACTGGGGTATCCATTTTTAATTTACGATTGATTCTGTAACGTCCAACATCACCTAAATCATAACGCTTGTCTGAAAAGAACAAACGGTCAATGATTCCACGAGCAGTTTCCTCATCAGGTGGTTCGGCGTTACGTAATTGTCTATATATATGTTCAACCGCTTCTTTAGCAGAATTGGAAGTATCTTTTTGTAGCGTATTATAAATAATTGTATAATCACCAGTGTTAGCATCTTCTTTAGAAAGAATTAATGTTTTAACACCAGAATCAACAATCATATCAATTTGATCCTCTTCTAAAATGGTTTCTCTTTCAAGAATGATTTCATTTCTGTCGATAGAAACTACCTCACCGGTATCTTCATCAACAAAATCTTCCACCCATTTCTTAAGAACTCTCGCGGCCAATTTACGACCTACGTATTTCTTTAAGCCAGACTTACTTACTTTCACTTCATCCGCAAGATCAAATAATTCTAATATATCTTTATCAGAATCATAACCAATTGCTCTTAAAAGTGTAGTTACCGGAAACTTTTTCTTACGATCAATGTAAGCATACATGACATTGTTAACGTCAGTTGCAAATTCAATCCATGAACCTTTAAATGGAATTACACGGGCAGAATAGAGCTTGCTTCCGTTTGTATGACGGCTTACGCCGAAGAATACGCCAGGAGAACGGTGCAATTGAGATACAATTACACGCTCGGCACCATTAATTACGAAAGTACCTTTAGGAGTCATATAAGGAATAGTTCCTAAATAAACATCCTGTACAATAGTTTCGAAATCCTCATGCTCTTCATCATTACAAGATAAGCGAAGCTTAGCTTTTAGAGGAACGCTGTAAGTTAGTCCACGCTCTATACATTCTGTAATGTCATAACGCGGTGGATCAATAAAGTAATCCAAAAATTCGAGAACGAAGATATTTCTTGAATCAGAGATCGGAAAGTTTTCAGCAAATACCTGAAATAAACCTTCTGTATGACGGTTATCTGAGGTGGTTTCTAGCTGAAAGAATTCCTTGAACGATTGGATTTGTACATCCAGAAAATCAGGATAATCTAACACATGCTTACTTTGAGCAAAGTTTATCCTTTGATTGCTTTTGTTTGCCAAGGGTCTTAAATTTTAGTTAAACCGAAAATTCGATTAAAAACTGAACCTATGTTCAGTGTGCGTTGGTGATATACACCAAAAGCCGTAAACTCCATCCCGATTTATCGGGAGGAGTTTATGGCTATTTTTTTATTGAGGGGTAATAAATTACTTGATCTCAACAACAGCTCCAGCTTCTTCAAGCTGCTTTTTCAAAGCATCAGCTTCATCTTTAGTAACACCAGCTTTTAATTCTTTTGGTGCACCATCAACTAAATCTTTAGCTTCTTTTAATCCAAGGCCAGTAAGGTCTTTCACTAATTTCACTACCGCTAATTTAGCACCACCAGCTTCTTTCAAGATTACATCAAAAGATGTTTTCTCTTCAGGAGCAGCAGTTTCGCCACCAGCAGCAGGTCCAGCAACAGCAGCTGCAGCAGCAGCTGGTTCGATACCATACTCGTCTTTTAAGATTTGAGCTAACTCATTAACTTCTTTAACAGTTAAGTTTACTAATTGTTCAGCAAACGATTTTAAATCCGCCATTATATTTAATTTTTAATTTTTTACAAATAATTTACTACCAAACTTAAGGTGTTTGATTTAACCTTCTCTTTCTTGTAAAGTTTTGACAATTCCTGCCAATTTGTTTCCGCCAGACTGCAATGCTGAAATAACATTTTTAGCCGGAGACTGTAATAACCCAATGATTTCACCAATAAGTTCTTCTCTTGATTTAAGATTTACTAATGCGTCTAATTGGTTATCGCCAATGAAAACAGCTGAATCTACATAAGCTGCTTTTAAAACTGGTTTCTCAGCTTTGTTTTTTCTCAACTCTTTTATAAGCTTCGCCGGAGCGTTAGCATTAGTTGAGAACATCAAAGATGAAGAACCTTTAAGAACTTCGAATAAAGGGGATACATCACCATCTAATTGCTCTAAAGCCTTTTTGATCAATGTATTTTTAACCACCTGCATTCCGATTTCGTTCTCAAAACATTTACGGCGAATATTATTGATTTTTGCAACCGATAAGCTTGAAGTATCCGTAATATAAAAGTTACCTGATTCTTTCATTCTATCGACTAAAGCAGAAACAACTTCGTGTTTTTCTTCTTTTCTCATAATATTAAATTCCCGCTACTGATTTAGTTTCAATTTCTATTCCTGGAGACATGGTTGAAGAGATATGTACACTCTTGAAATATGTTCCTTTTGCAGAAGATGGTTTCAACTTAGAAATGATTTGAAGAACCTCCAAAGCATTTTCATAAATCTTATCAGAAGGGAAAGAAACTTTACCTATTGAGCAATGTATGATACCTGTTTTATCAACTTTAAAGTCGATTTTACCACCCTTAACATCTGTTACTGCTTGTCCCACATTCATGGTTACAGTTCCAGACTTTGGATTTGGCATCAAGTTACGTGGACCTAAGATACGACCTAACTTTCCTACTTTAGCCATACAGCTAGGAGTAGTAATAATAATATCGACATCTGTCCAGCCACCCTCAATCTTAGCTATATACTCGTCCAAACCTACAAAATCAGCACCTGCTGCTTTGGCTTCTTCTTCCTTATCAGGAGTTACAAGCGCTAAAACACGTACTGTTTTACCGGTACCATGGGGTAAAGTTGCAATACCACGTACCATTTGATTCGCTTTACGCGGATCAACTCCTAAACGGACATCAATATCAACTGATGAATCGAATTTGGTAGTAGTTACTTCTTTAACCAGGGCAGCTGCATCCTTTAGGGAATAAGCCTTACCAGCTTCAAGTTTGGAAAGTGCCGTCTTTTGATTTTTTGTTAATCTTGCCACTGTCTTTTACTTATTTTTGTTAATTAATTATTCCAGGGTGCGTCTCCTGTAACGTTTATTCCCATACTACGGGCTGTGCCTGCAACCATCTTCATTGCTGATTCCATTGTAAATGCGTTTAAATCAGACATTTTATCTTTTGCAATCACCTCAACCTGCTCCCAAGTAACCTTGGCAACTTTTTTACGGTTAGATTCTGCTGATCCACTTTTGATGTTTGCAGTTTCCATTAACTGGATTGCAACCGGTGGATTTTTAATGATAAATTCGAAAGATTTGTCTGCATAAACAGTGATTACAACAGGAAGTACTTTGCCTGCTTTCTCCTGGGTACGAGCGTTAAACTGCTTACAAAATTCCATAATGTTCACACCTTTTGCTCCTAATGCAGGACCAACCGGTGGAGATGGATTTGCCGCCCCTCCCTTGATTTGTAATTTGATTAACGCACTGACTTCTTTTGCCATTTTCTATTTATTTATTTCTCAACGTTAATAATGTGGAAGCATTTGTAACATTTAAGATCTTTAAGAGAACCAAGATTTTGAGAGCAAAGATCCAAGACTCTTTATCTTGTCTCTTACCTCTATCATCTTGCTTCCGCAACTATTCTTTTTCTACCTGCATATAGTTAAGCTCTAAAGGAGTTCTACGTCCAAAAATCTTAACCATTACTTTCAGTTTTTTCTTCTCTTCGTTTACTTCTTCAATCACTCCAGAAAAACCGTTGAAAGGACCATCCATTACTTTAATGTTCTCTCCAACATAATAAGGTACGTTCATCATCTCTCCCTGCTCAGCCATCTCATCTACCTTACCTAAAATCCTGTTTACTTCAGCTGGCCTTAAAGGAACTGCGTTACCGCTTTTATCTCCTAAAAACCCGATTACGCTGTTTACGCTTTTGATGATCTGTTCTAATTCTGCATTTAAAGCAGTTTCAATTAAAACATATCCAGGGTAAAAGTTTCTTTCTTTCGCTATTTTCTTACCATCTTTCATCTGGTAATATTTTTCCATAGGTATTAAAACCTGTGGAACCAAATGAGTAAGGCCTAAACGGCTTATTTCTGCATCAATATATTGCTTTACCTTCTTCTCTTTCCCACTCACCGCTCTTACTACATACCATTTCAACTGATCGCTCATTCTTTATATATTATGCAAATGATTTATACATTAACTTTAATAAGTTACCAGCTGATTCATCCATTGCTAAAATGATTAAAGCAATAATTAAGGAAGCAACTAAAGTAATTACAGCACTGTTCTGTAATTCACTCCATGTTGGCCAAGTAACTTTTTGGGTTAACTCTATGTAAGACTCTTTAATATATTCTGCAAAACTAGCCATTCTTATTTTCGCGTTAGCACGGGAACAAGGATTCGAACCCTGATCAAAGGTTTTGGAGACCTCTATTCTACCGTTGAACTATTCCCGTTTTTAATTTATTAATCCCTTTCGGAATCCAAATTTGTTATTAGATAAAAAGTACTTAGGAAGAATTTTCCTAAGTACTTTTCTATTTCAATTCCAATAAAGGAGTTGATTATTTATTTAACAATCTCAGTTACCTGACCAGCACCAACTGTTCTACCACCTTCACGGATAGCGAAACGTAAGCCTTTTTCCATTGCGATTGCGTTAATCAATACAACATTGATGGTAACGTTATCACCTGGCATAACCATTTCAACACCTGGTTCTAACGAGATTTCTCCTGTTACATCTGTAGTTCTGAAATAGAATTGTGGACGGTATTTATTAAAGAATGGAGTGTGACGTCCACCTTCTGCTTTTGACAATACATAAACCTCAGCTTTGAAATCTGTGTGAGGAGTTACAGAACCTGGCTTACAGATCACCATACCACGACGGATATCAGTTTTCTCAATACCACGTAATAACAAACCTACGTTGTCACCAGCTTCACCTCTATCAAGGATCTTACGGAACATCTCAACTCCAGTTACTGTAGACTTTAAGTTTTCAGCACCCATACCTAAGATATCAACACCTTCTCCTGAGTTAACGATACCTCTTTCAATACGACCTGTAGCAACTGTACCACGACCTGTAATTGAGAAAACATCTTCAACTGGCATTAAGAAAGGAAGTTCAGTCAAACGTGGAGGAATTGGAATGTAGCTATCAACAGCATCCATTAATTCCATAATTTTTCCAACCCATTTTGGATCACCGTTCAATCCTCCTAAAGCAGAACCTTGGATCACTGGAATATCATCTCCTGGGAAATCGTAGAAAGATAATAATTCACGGATTTCCATTTCAACTAATTCTAATAATTCTGGATCATCAACCATATCCACTTTATTCATGAATACAACTAATGAAGGAACACCAACCTGACGAGCCAACAAGATGTGCTCACGAGTTTGTGGCATTGGACCATCAGTAGAAGCAACTACGATGATAGCACCGTCCATTTGAGCAGCACCAGTAACCATGTTCTTCACATAATCCGCGTGACCAGGACAGTCAACGTGAGCATAGTGACGGTTTGCAGTTGAATACTCAACGTGAGCTGTGTTAATAGTAATACCTCTTTCTTTTTCTTCTGGAGCAGAGTCAATAGAAGCGAATGAACGAGCTTCTGAGAAACCAGCATCAGCTAACACTTTAGTGATCGCTGCAGTTAATGTAGTTTTACCGTGGTCAACGTGACCGATTGTACCGATGTTTAAGTGTGGCTTACTACGGTCAAATTTTTCTTTTGCCATGATTTTATACTTATTACTAGGTTAATTTTTAATTTTTTATTCTTAAAATACTCTTTCGAGCCAAAGATGGGACTTGAACCCACGACCTCTTCCTTACCAAGGAAGTGCTCTACCGCTGAGCTACTTCGGCTTATTCTAGTTCATTAAGCTCAAAACAACAAAATAGTTCATTAGTGAAAAACTATTGAACTAAATGAACTTTTTTTTGAG
>JBDSHZ010000088.1:0-9785 GCA_039918235.1 Pelobium sp. | reverse complement strand
ACCTAAAAGACCAAAAGATTTTATTGGGATTAAGTTATGTAGGAACTCAGATTCATGAATTTGATTATTTGGAGGGTAAATTGTTATTAGTGATGAAAAGCCTGATTAAAAAATTAGAAAATCATGTTTAAGCTCCTTAAAGATATTTTTAGTTTTATTTTTTTAGGATTGATCAAGATCTACCAATACCTTATTTCTCCATTATTAGGTTCTTCTTGTAGATTTACACCCACCTGTTCTCAGTATGGTTTAGAAGCGATAAAAAAATACGGGCCTTTTAAAGGAGGCTGGCTTACTATAAAAAGAATTGGAAGATGCCATCCTTGGGGCAAACATGGTCACGACCCTGTCCCTTAATTTAAATTAACTATGCCTTTAATATTACAAATAGAAACTGCAACACAAACTTGCTCGGTATCACTTTCGCAAGACGGAATATTATTGGATACCGTTGAAAAAACGGAAAGAAATATTCATGCCGCTGTAATTACTGTTTTTATTGAGGAGTTATTGGCAAAAACAGGAAAGAAAATGGCTGATTTAGAAGCAGTAGCTGTAAGTATGGGCCCAGGTTCTTACACAGGATTGCGTATTGGTGTTTCTACAGCAAAAGGTTTGTGTTACGCTTTAGATATCCCGTTGATTTCTGTTAACACCTTAGACGCCATGTTTGAAGGGTTTAAAGCCAAGCTGTTTTCGGTGAATGCGTCCACTCTGTTTTGCCCTATGATAGATGCAAGACGCATGGAGGTGTACTGTGCCCTTTATGGAAATGATGGAATTAAATTAAAAGACACAGCCGCAGAGATTATTGATTCAGAAAGCTTTGCCGATGTATTGCAGAATCACATCATTTACTTTTTTGGAGATGGAGCAGCTAAATGTGAAGCTATTTTAGGATTGCAATTAAATGCAAGAATTATTGATGATTTTGAAAATTCGGCCGCACATTTAGCGGTTAAAGCCAATGAAAAATACCTTTTGGGAGATTTTGAAGATGTGGCTTACTTTGAGCCATTTTACTTGAAAGACTTTATCGCTGGTAAAAAGAAAGAAGCCTAATTATTCCTTTTATCGTTTTTCTTTCTTCTATTGTCTATTTGTTTATTTTTTTTCTGAAGTGCTCTTTTTTCTTTTTTGCTCAACCTTACCACAAAACCGGTTTCTTTATCATTTAATCCAGGAATTTCATCGGCATTGCCAATGCGTTGCATTTTTTTACCAAACTTCATGGTGAGTCCAATATATAAACTAGCCAAAGGATCTCCCTTACTCAAAGTCTCGTCTTTTTTAAAGTAAACTTTAGCCAAATTATAAGTTGGAAATATTTGTTCAGAGCCAAAGTAAAACTCGGCATTGGCAGATTTAATAAGGAATTGAGAACCCAAGTTTAATCCCTTTTGGAAATCATATATTGGGTTTATTGCTATATTAAAAGCGTTTTTTCTAAAATTGTTTAATAATGCAATTTTACCGTAATCTCTAAACAAACTTTTTGAAAAAGCGACAACTGGAGTGTAAGAGTTAAAGCTTTTTGATAGGGCAAAATCAATTTTTGAATCTATTGACCTGTAATATTTTTTCGAGTTTGAACGGCTATTCAATAAGCTATTAAATTCACTAAAAAATTCATTATTGGCAAACTGTGAACTTGCATTAGAAACTTTAACCGTACCGTCAAAATTATAGATTTCTGTAGCTTTGTTCCAATGAATAAATCCAAAATCTTTGATATTTAAAGTAGCGTAAATTCCTTTTTTAGTAGTGTAAGAAACGCCACCACTTACAGCAATTCCTAAATTCTTTAAACTAGGCATCAAGAATTTTTTCATGCTCAAATCATCAGTTCCAAAGCTTGAAACATAACTGCCTTTTAGTGCAGCTTCATAAGAGTTATTGGAAGTTATTTCTAGATTGGAAGTGTTGATGTCAATTTTGGAGTAGGTTGTTCCATTAAGAATGCTAAATTTCCCTCCAAATCCCCAACGGTCATTGTAATTTTCCCTGTAATTTACACTCCATTGGTAATAAGACTGATTAGCGCCACTGTTGTTGAAAATGTTTGCATAAGTAGTTTGTGTGAAATTTTTGAAATCACCTAGGAGAGCGAAGGTCTCATTGGTGATATCAGCCTGTAATTCATCTTTAAATTGCAATGAAAAACCTAATTCCCTATTGTAATCTACGGTTTTAAATATTCGGTAATTAAATAAATAAATATTTCCTTTTAAGCTTGAATAGTTGTTTTTAGCCTCGCCAATTGCTGTAATGTTAGTATTGGAGATGGCTCGTTCAAACAAAAATTTGCTAAAAGTTGCTTTTGCATCACCTTTAAAATAAATAAATAAACTGGTAGCAGGGAATACAGTTACAGCATATTTCCTACTGTAATCTTTATCAAAACTCTGTTGTACAGGGTTTTCAAAAGCATCAAACTGAGTGCCACTGTGGGTAAGTGAAATTTCCTGACTTTTTGTGAGGTTGGATATTAAGAATAGTAAACTGAAAAACCAGAATTTCTTCATCCCTAAATTTATCTTAAAAATTTAAAGATGTTACTTTTTTGTTAAGATTTAATTTAGGAGGGAATCTATCAGTTGATTATCAACAGCAGGAAGCAGATTTTCTTTCGCTGGAACTTTGCTCATGAAAAAATTAGTAAAGAACTTATCCTTATCGGCACTAAACTGAATGGCAAATCCATAAATACCTGTCCAGCCAAAATCATCACTTTTAAACGACTTGTTGGCTGTGCCAGATAGATAAGATTTGATCATTGATTTAGCATTACTGTTATGGATAAAATAGAAAATATTTCCCTGATTAGATAAATACTGCTGAAAATCTAAGTTTTTTTCTGTTCTGTTTAAGAAATTTTGGTCATTATAGTTTTTTAAAAATCGATTTAAAACAGTAGTGTTATTAGCCACAATAACATGATTTTCAATAATTGCATAATAGGGTCTTTGGAAATTTTTAAACGGGTCTCCTAAATAATTGTAGAATACAAAAGAATCATCAAATCTTCTGATTTTTTCAGTAACGTCTGAACTGATGGTAGACAATAGGAAAGACATTCTATTGGTATTAGGTGTCTTTATAATCCCAATTTTATCTCCGGAAGCAAAATGAATAACACCAAATTCATTGCCTAAAACAGGCATCAATTCATTTTCTATATTAATAGAATGTCTAGCAGTGATATTATCTATTTGTTTCTGAAGTTTTTCAGATTCTTTTCTTTGTATAAATAATTCATTCAGTCCTTGTTTAAATTTTTTCAGATCAGAAACGTAATAAAACGAATAACTGGCAGCATCATAAGGTAAAATATTTTTTAAAGTACTGGCCCCAGGTTGCTGATTTAGAAATAAGTTATAATAATTCTTTGCTTTTAAGTTTACGTTAGTAATTCCGCTAAACATAAAAGCATTTGTTTGGTAATTGATATTTAATGATGCTGATGCGTCAAATGCTTTTAGTGGAAATGTTTCTTCAGGATTTTTTCTGCCAGAGAAATTATTCAGTAAATCAGGAAGTTTAGAAAAGTTGATGTAAAGATTGGCAATGGAGTTTTTGTTTCTGGTACTTTTAAAATCTACTAAAAAATTATTGTTGAACTCCTTCTTTTTTGATTGCGTCTGACTTTGAATCACCAGACTTTTATTAAAACTGCCTATCAATAAGTCTTGATCAAAACTAAAATAAAAGTTAGCGCTTTTGTTAAATGGAAGTTGATAAATAGGCTCATTCCCTTGAGATAAAGTGTCTATTAATTTATATTTTTCCTTCAAAGAATTAATAAAAAGTGCCTCTTTTTGCTTCGCATCTTTAGATAAAGGAGCGATAATTAAAATGTCAGCTTTATTTTTCTCTGTTTGATGCAAGGAAAGGAAAACGTCGCTTTTTAAAAATGAACTGGAGAAAGTGCCATTATCAACAAAAATTTGCTTTAAAGCACCTAAATATTCTAGGTTGTTTTTTCCCAACACTTCCTTAAAAAGTGTGAAATCTTTAAATATTTCATAAAATGAGTCCTCATTCTTGTATTCAAATACTAAAGAAGCATTGGCAGGAAGTATTTTAAAAACCCTTTCGTTTGAATTTTCAAATGATGATAAATTGCTGAAGTAAAGCCAAGTAACCGCTACAATTCCAATAATTAACAGACTGATGATGGTGATGATTTTCTTCATTTTAGAGCACTCCTTAGCAACAAAAATAGATTTTTGAATTGAAGGGCGAAAATTGGATTCATCTTTATTAAATTAGCAGAACCTAAAACACCAACGTGAATAAGAGAATTATTATTTTTGCAGCAATATTTGGAACCCTTGGAGTAGTGCTTGGCGCCTTCGGCGCACATAGTTTAAAAAAAATCCTAAATCCTGACCAGCTGGAGATTTGGCACACTGCGGTACAATATCATTTCTACCATACTTTTGCACTTTTGTTCCTTTCTACTTTTGCAAGGTTTAGAAATAAAATCATCAATTTTTCTTCTTATTGCTTTACCGCAGGAATAATCTTATTTAGTGGTTCTTTATATTTAATGGCTTTAAAAGATGTATTAGGATGGTCCAATTTAAACTTTTTAGGTCCTATTACTCCAATAGGTGGAGTTTTTTTTATTTTAGGATGGTTAAGTTTAATGTTAGCTGCCCTGAGAGATAAATAATGATAGATTTTGAAACCTCTGATGAGCGGCGTAAAACCTTTTTTGTAGAGGTAATTCTTCCCCTTGCAATTCCTAAAACTTACACTTACCGTGTTCCTTTTGAGATGAATGATTTCGTTGAGATTGGGAAGCGAGCGGTAGTTCAATTTGGGAAAAGCAAAATTTATACTGCTATCATCCATTCTGTTTCCTTAAATGCACCCATAGGATATGAGGCAAAATACCTCATAGATATCATTGATGAAAAACCTATTGTTACCCCAAATCAGGTGGAATTTTGGAAATGGATAGCAGATTATTACCTGTGTAACCTGGGCGAGGTTATGGCTGCTGCATTGCCGTCAGCTTTAAAACTGGCTAGTGAAACCCGGATAATTTTAAATTTGGAACATGGTTTTGACCGCTCTTTACTGAGCGATAAAGAGTTCCTGATTTTAGATGCTTTAGAAATGAGGCATGAGCTTACAATAAGTGAAATCACTAAAATATTAGGACAAAAATCAATATTTCCACTATTAAGGAGCTTATTGGAAAAGAAAGTTATTTTTATTTCTGAAGAAATTTCAGAAAAATACCAACCTAAGAAATTGGCACTTATCCAACTGAATACTTTTTATGAGGATAAAGAAAATTTAAAGCAACTATTTGAAATTTTAGAAAGGGCTCCTAAACAGGCAGATGCACTCCTCTCTTTTATGAAATTGAAAAAAGAGGTTGGGGAAGTAAAAAAATCAGACTTGATTGAAGCTTCTGGGGTAAGTGCGGCAGTAATTAAAGCATTGATAGCTAAAGATGTTTTTTTTCAACAGGATAAAGTAGTGAGCAGGTTTTCTAGTCTAGATAATTCTGTTGCATCTGATTTTATTTTAAGTGAGGAACAGAACACCGCGTTTGAGGAGGTCAAAGATTCATTTCAATCAAAAGCAGTTACTTTATTACATGGAATCACTTCCTCTGGGAAAACGCAGCTTTATATCAGGCTGATTGAGGAGTATTTAGAAAAAGGCAATCAGGTGCTGTACCTATTGCCTGAAATTGCGTTGACTAGTCAGATCATAGACAGGTTAAAGGTTTATTTCGGGAATCAGATTATGCTATATCATAGTAAATTCAATGATAATGAACGGGCTGAAATATGGCAGAAAGTGCTGAATAATGAAGTAAAAATTATTCTGGGGGCAAGGTCATCTATATTTCTTCCTTTTATAAAACTGGGATTAATTATTGTTGATGAAGAGCATGAGGCGAGCTTTAAGCAGTATGACCCTGCGCCACGTTACAATGCCCGTGACGCGGCCATCATTCTGGGGAACATGATGAGTGCTAAAGTTCTTTTGGGCTCTGCTACACCTGCGCTAGAGACTTATTTTAATGCCATCAATAAAAAATATGGATTAGTAAAGCTGAACACCAGGTATGGAGGGGTGAATCTTCCAGAAATTGAGGTGATCAGTATTACGGAAGAGAGATCAAGAAAGCTGATTAAAGAGAACTTTACAAGTGTACTTATTGCGCAAATTGAAAAGGCGCTGGCTCAAAAAGAGCAGGTGATCCTTTTTCAGAATAGGAGAGGTTATGTGCCCATCTTAATCTGTAAAACTTGTGGCAACACCCCAAAATGTATCAATTGCGATGTCAGTTTAACTTATCATAAAGCTTCAGGGAAATTGCATTGCCATTATTGCGGCTATAAGGAAGATAATATTACCGAATGTCCTGCCTGTGGTTCTAAGCATATTGAGTACAAAGGTTTAGGAACGGAGAAGGTAGAAGATGATCTTAAAGTGCTTTTGCCCGATGCGAAAATTTCGAGAATGGATTATGATACCACGCGGAATAAAAATGCCCATCAGGTTATTCTAAGTGATTTTGAAGACCGTAAAATTGATATTTTAGTGGGAACTCAAATGGTTGCTAAAGGCTTAGATTTTGACAATATTACGCTCATAGGAATCATCAATGCAGATAGCATGATTCAGTTTCCAGATTTTAGAGCTTTTGAGCGGAGCTTTCAAATGCTTTCACAGGTTGCCGGAAGAGCGGGACGGAGAAATAAGCAGGGAAAAGTGATCATACAGACTTATGATATAAAGCATAGAATTATTAAGCAGGTGGTGGATAATGATTATGAAGGGATGTTTAGGGAAGAGATGATAGAAAGAAAGCAGTTTAAATATCCTCCTTTTCATAAAATCATTCACATTAATATTAAACACAAGGATTTAGGGAAATTATTAGTTATTGCAGAGAACTTTGCCAAAGGCTTAAAAATTAAATTGGGAGATATGATTTTAGGTCCTCAAGCGCCTTTAATTGGGAGAATTAGAAACTATTACATACAAAGTATCATCGTAAAAATAGATTGGAAAAATCAATCAGTACCTAAAGTGAAAAACCTGTTAAAAGAACAGGTTTCTGAATTTGAAATTAATAAGCTGAATAAAGGAGCATACCTTGTTTTAGATGTTGATCCTTATTAATTTTATCTTTCCCCAAAATTAAATTGTAAGCTTAACAATCCCAGCGGTTTAAAATTATAGTTCCATCTAAAAACCCTATTAGAATACGGACTAGCGGTTCCAGGGAATGATTTAACTTCTTTATCATAGCTGTACAAAAAATCTATTCCTGTTTCGGCACTCAAGGTGAGAAATTTTGTGAAAGTATATTTAAGCCCTACAAATGGATAGAAAATGGCGCCGGTTTTTTCACTATATGCTTTATATAAGAATGTAGAGGAATTTGAATCAGAGGCATCACCATTAAAACTAGCAAGTTTAAAACCGATATCAGTACCGAAAAAAGGCTGAAGACGTGTATAAGTACTGCTTTTTTCAAAACCTATTTTAACTGTTGTTGATTTATATTTCCCCATCATCACTTCACAGGTCTCACATTCGTTTTTTATCGAATAGTCTTTTATACTACTATTTGACACTACTAATCTGTAACTGATCTGGTTGTCTGTATATTTTAACATTGCACCAAAGTAAGGGATAACCTCATATTTAGAACCTGTTCTTACTTCATTAAAAAATTTAGGCAGTTCTTCCACAGAAAGTAATTTTAATCCAATGGAATAACCCGAGTTATTTTTGGATTGCGAAAAACCTGATATAGAATATAATATAATAAGGGTAATTAGAACGTATTTTTGGATTTTCATGAATCTTTTTTCTAATAGATAAAATTAGTCATTTTGCATTTAACTTAATGGCCTCAAATTAAGAAATCAATTGCAAAGCAAGGTATAATCTCTAATATTAGTTGTTAAACAAGTTATTAATAATCAGTACTTAAAAAACCTTTAATCTTATCTTCACAAAAATTGATGATAATTCAATTTTCAGAACCTATTTTTGCGGAACAATGGCTTATAAATTTGTAGATAATTATCGTGAGAAGGGAGCAAGAAAAAAGCTTGTTGAAGAACTAAAAGCAAAAGGAATTTCTGACCAGAAAGTACTGGAAGCAATTGCCAAAGTGAAAAGACATTATTTTTTTGATGAAACTTTTTGGGCACAAGCTTATTTAGATAAAGCTTTTCCTATTGGGGAAGGACAAACCATCTCCAATCCCTACACGGTGGCTTACCAAAGCGAGTTATTACACATTAAACCAGGTAATAAAGTATTAGAAATTGGAACTGGCTGTGGTTACCAAACCTGTGTTTTACTAGAATTGGGAGCTAAGGTTTATACCATAGAAAGACAGGAAAAACTTTACTTGAGAACCATTCAGGTTTTGCCTCACATAGGCTATAAACCTGAGTTTTTTTTAGGAGATGGTTCTAAAGGAATTGCAGCACACGCACCCTATGATAAAATAATTGTGACAGCTGGCGCTCCAATGGTTCCTCAAATTTTACTTCGTCAATTAAAGATTGGGGGAATTCTAGTGATTCCAGTAGGAGATGAGAAGGAACAAAAAATGGTGACCGTTATCCGCGTAACAGAAAATGATTTCGATAAGATTGTTTTAGATACTTTTAGATTTGTGCCTTTGTTAGGAGATCAAGCTTGGTAATTTTATGAGGTTATCAGTTATTGCGCTCATCATCTAGCCAACTATCTGTTAAACTACCTCTTCATAGCCGCATCCATCTCCCTTTTTACATCACGTTCTTTTAAAGAATCTCTTTTGTCAAAGGCTTTTTTACCCTGAGCCAAAGCGATGTCCATTTTTGCAAAACCTCTATCGCTGATAAAAATCTTTAAAGGGATGATGGTTAGTCCTTTATCTTCTCCTTTGACAACTAATTTTTTTAATTCTTTTTTGGTGAGCAAAAGTTTGCGGTCTCTTTTGGCTTCATGATTATAAAATGAACCATGAGAGTATTCTGAAATATGCAAGTTTCTAACGTATAATTCAGCATTTACAAAAGTACAGAAAGAGTCACTGATGTTGGCTTTCCCCTCTCTAATCGACTTTATTTCTGTTCCTAAAAGTTTTATTCCAGCAGTAAAAGTTTCTAAGATATGATACTCAAAGTTTGCCTTTTTATTTCTGATGTTAATGTCTGATCCCATAAACGCACAATTTCCGCTAATATCTGAAAGATAATCCTATAAAATAAACCTTTGAGGAGGATTGTTTGATTCCATAATTAATTCCGCCATCTAATTTGAAATGTTCACCAAGTTCATAAACTAAGCCAGTATTGAAAAAGTATTCAAATAAATTTATTTCTGTTTCTTGTGTAATGTAAGATTCTACAAAGAAATCAAATTTTTTAAAGAGTGGATGGGCCAACGTGGCAGAAGCCAAATAATTAAGGTGATAGCCTGAAGAATTTTGATTTTCTATAAAGTCTGTCTGTATCTGAGCGCCAAATCCCCAGTCATTTGCTAAGCTCAAAGAAAATGGAACAATCAAACCACCTGTAATTTTACTTTCATCTTTGCGGACTGGCACATTAATAAAAGGCATGATCGCTAGCGCTGTTTTTCCAGCATCATTTCCCCATATATTTCTTTTAACACGCACAGTAATTCCTCCAAATTGAGTGCTTTTTTGTTTGCCAAGGGATGATTTTATCAGTTCTGTTTCCAAAGAACTAATTACAAACTGAATATCAGTGAGGTTATTTAAGCCCAATTTTACATTT
>JBDSHZ010000087.1:0-64796 GCA_039918235.1 Pelobium sp. | reverse complement strand
TATAGAACCTATAATGAGCACATTAAGTATCACACTAAAGGCAATATGCTTTCCCATTGTAACCATTAGTAAACCTGCATTTCTGGGTCCATTTCTGCCTTCCAAGCTAAAATGCCACCCTTAAGGTTATACAAATTGGTGTATCCTAAACTTTGCGTTAGTTGGTTCAAAGCAGCTGCACTGCGGGCACCACTTCTGCATTGCATCACTACAGGCTTATCTTTAGAGATTTTATCTGCTTCAATTAATACGCCTGCCAAGGGGATATTTTCACCATTCAAGTTTGACATCTCATACTCAAACGGTTCACGAACATCAATCAGTTGGAAATCTTTCCCTTCTTCTTGCCATTGTTTTAGTTCTAAAACGCTTATTTCTTTCATGTTTGATTGTTTTTATCAAAGGTAGGAAAAAAGACATTTTTTAATAATAAAGCTTTCTCTATTATTGCTTGATACAATTTTTTTCAATTAGACTGATTATCTTATTCTTTTTAAAATAATTTATTTTGCGTTAACGATAGCAACGGCATCCTTTTTTTGCACTTGCCATTTGGCAAATTGCAAAAAAAGATACCTTGCCTACCGGCAGGCAGGTAGTGAATAGCGTGTTAAAACGCCCAAAAACTTAATATTAATAGATAATAATCAATTATTTAATTACCATTAAAATAACTTTTTGGAAGCTTCAGACTCAAAATCTGATATTTATCGTCCTTTAAAACTCTGTAATAAAGCACTTCATTTTTAGAATCGTAGA
This sequence comes from Pelobium sp., assembly GCA_039918235.1. Taxonomy (GTDB): domain Bacteria; phylum Bacteroidota; class Bacteroidia; order Sphingobacteriales; family Sphingobacteriaceae; genus Pseudopedobacter. The sequence goes on along the minus strand of JBDSHZ010000087.1, from coordinate 64,037 downwards.
CGAAAGAGCTTTGCGGATTTGCATCATTGATTATAGGGCCTAAATTAATTGGTTCGCTCCATTTTTTCCAAGTATCATCCAATCTTAAGGTATAATATAAATCCTCGCTTCCGTAACCGCTGATGCCATTGCTGGCAAAAATTAAGGTTTTTTCATCATCACATAAAAAAGGTAAAAATTCATCATTTGCAGAGTTGATGTTTTTTCCTAAGTTTTGTAAAATTGAATAGGTACCATCTTCTTTTGCCTTTGCAAAATACAAATCCATCCCACCTTGCGATAAATCTGATTCTGCCGAAACGATGATATAGCTTCTATCCTTATTGGTTGTCAAATCTGAAACATCCGCAAAGTTATTGTAGGCAACAATTTGTAAAGGTTTTTCCTGAATATATTCGTTGCCGGATTGATTATAAAAAAAATATCCTGTTTCTGAAGTTCCTCTTTTATAGGGTGAACCACCAACAATAAATTTGGAACCAGCAATTCCTGCTAAGTAATTAAATTCGGGATTTTTATTGAGACTGGAAGGCAATGGTGTTAAGTTTTGGAGTTTACCGTCAACAATATCTAAAGAATGAATTTTTGATATTTTATTTTCTTCTATGTCAAGATATATCTTATTGTCTTTTATAAGATTGAACCCGAAATAATTGTTGGAGGTAAACACCACTTCTGGTTTTCCTAAATTTTCAAAATCTTTTCTGGTATTTATTTCCGCAATAATGGGTGTATCAGAATCCGAGATTCCTATGGCATCAATTTGTTTGTCACCTTCAGTTTTTTTGAAATTGAAAACCACTCTTAATGATTTTACATTTTCAACCGGTTCACTCAATTTGGCATATTCTATTCCAGGTTTATTATTAACGTCTGATGTGGCAGCAACTTTTCTCCGCCTGCGTCCGAAATAGTAACTTCTTCCTTCGGCACCTGCTTTTTGGAAAATGCCCATGTCTATATTTAAATAGCTTAAGGAACTTCTAACTACTTCATTGTATTTGCCATCGCCTGTGCCCAATAAAACCTTAACCAAACAACCCGTATTCAGATTTTCAAAAATAGCGATCTGTTTTACGGTTTGGGCTTTTTCAAACTCAACTTCTATAAAATCATGACCGTCTTGTGCGTTTTTTGGTGCCCAGGCATTTGGGCTATCTCCGCCTTGAGGGAAAACATCAGGTTTACCAATTACCCGTCTTGAGCTGTATTGTTTTCCGCCTAAATCTGAAGAACTTTTTATCACTTTTGAAACCCATTGAACTTGCTGGCATAAGCCCATCATTGGCAGTAAAAGAATGATGATTATTAATTTTTTCATGATTAATTTTTAGGATTTAATAAAAAACGGCTGCAACCAAAGTTGCAACCGTACCACAAACAATTGCTACATGTAGCAATATATCTTTAGTTGTTCACTTTAATTTTTTCTACTTTTTTGTTTTTAAAAGCGTAGATGTATTCGCCATCTTCAGAGATATCAATTCCATCACCATATACTGGGCTTCCACCTTTTCCTTTAGATTCTACCGTACCTTTGGTTTCACCGGTTTCCATATTGATGCCGTAAATGATATTTTTACTGTTTTTTTGATTCCTCAAAAAGAAATTACCTTCTACATTATACCAATAATCAATTCCTGAAAGTTTATCTGTAGCATAATTTCTTTTACCATCTGCTTTTTTATAGCTGGCCAATCCTTTCTCTGATATTACGACTACATTATCGCCGTAATCAACTACATCAAAAGCTTTTCCTACTTTGGCATCGTTATGTTTCACATCAAAAAGTTGTTTACCAGAAGCAATGTCATAAGAATAAAATTCATCACCATCCCCAATAAAAACAGTTTTATCTTTATCTATAATCATATCTGTAATACGTTTATCAAACTTTTCAGAGCGCCAAGCTGTCTTGCCATCAGCATCGCTTAAAGCCAACAAACTATTTTTTTGGTTTACATAATCATAATAGATTTTATAAGAAGTAGACGAGCCATAACTACTTGATTGCGTTACAATCTCTTGTACCTGCACTTTTCCTCCTACCTGTACCATTACTTTATCACCAGCTTTATAAAGCCTTGGCATAGAAAAAGCACCTGTTATTTTCTCAGAAGCCCACAATAATTTACCTGTGTTAAGATCATGCTTTTCTACGTATTTAGTTCTGTCACGAGTTGCAAAAATCACAATGTAAACAGCGTCTTCTGTAAATAATGGTTCTGCCAAGGTTCTGTAGATTTCTTTTTGAGTTTTACTTCCACCAAAAGGCACTTTACTATTTTTGCTCATGTCGTTTTCGTAAGCAACTTCCCACATTTTTTGCCCGCTGTTGGCATTAAATACTTGAATACCATCTAACCACAAGAATACTTTATCACCTTTTAACCAAAGGTCTAAAATAGGCTTACGTGTTACGAGTTCTTTTTCTATTGTACCTCTAAATGATGCATCCCAAACAATTTCTCCGTTGGCCGCATTCACTTTTAACAATTGATTTTTAAATCCACTGATTAAAGCACCTAAAAAAGTTGGCTTATAATTTAGCATTACAATTTCATTTTTTGCTTTATCATAAGTATATTCAGCTACAGCACCTTTAATCAATTTAGTTTCCCAAACTTTTTCTCCAGTTTTTGCTTTAACCAAATTCATCCCATCTTTTTGCGCAATTAAAAAAGCATCTAATTCATCAATATACTTCACTGTTTCTAAATCTGAAGTGCTGCTTCCTATTTCTCCTCTATCTTTAGGGATTAAATTCTGATAGTTTTCACTGTTCCAAAGTTCTTTTCCGTTAGCCATATCAATTACCGCAATCCTATCTGTACCTAATTTTCTGGCATCAAAAAGGAAAAGGTAACCACCTTTACCACCATCTTTCCAAACACTAAATTGAAAATCACATTTGTTGGTTTTATTGGTAGTGATGTTTTTATAATCGCCTTCCCAAACTTGTTTTCCGTCGCCATCTAAAACAGATGCTGAGTTATCATCTGTACCTAGTACGTAACTGTTGGCATCAGACCCTGTCACCGCTAAAACTGTAGCTTTATTAGAAAATTCTGATTCCCAAACGGTTTTAAAATTACCTGATGTTTTGCTGCCTTTGCCGCCAACCATACCACCTAGTTTATCCTTTAATTTGCCAAATTGTGCGTTGGCAACAAACACACTACCAATCAGTAGTAATGTAAGCGCAATAATTTTTTTGTTCATGGTTTTTTTGTTTGTGTTATTTGATTGATTTTAAAATTCTATGGTTTGTCTGATTTTATATTTTTGTTGTTTAGGTAGTTTAAAGTTGAACTTATAGTCTAATAAGTAATCTGATAAGAATTCAAAGAAATCAATGTTCTTAATATCAGTATCTACTTTAAAGAAAGTGGCTACTTTCCCATTCTTAACCACGGAGATATCAGTAACTATATAGCCACTTACAGCAGCGAATTTTTTATTTTTCTTCTTTAAAAAATCCTCGCTCTTAAAGGTAGCTTCCACTTCTTTACTTACTTCTTCCTGCACCTGTTCTTCATCAGTTAAGATTTGTTTCTTTTGAGAAAAACTTTTAAAGCTGATAAACATTAATGCAATCAGTAAAAATGTTTTGGTAAAGTTTTTTAATATCATGTCTGTATATTTTATGTAAAATTAAAGCTGATTTGTTTTATTTCATATACGTAGTAATGCGTATTTTACAATACCCATTAACACTTACTAGGAAACTAAATAGATTGAGGATTTGCAATTTTCGCATGAAAATTGTAGGTGATATGAATTGTAAAGAAATTGCGTTCTTTGTGAAGATTTGAAAAATTTTATTTGATGAAAAAAGTCACCGACTTCTTTTGGTTCTGTTCAGGAGCCCATATTGATACCTTAAAAAAATACCCAACCGAGCATAATAAATATGTAGGTATTGGGGCTACCATTTTCTTCACCGCTTTGTTCGCCTGTTTATCAGGAGGATATGCCATGTATTTCGTTTTTTCTGGAAGTACAGCAGCCATGTTTTTTGCTATTTTCTTTGGTCTGATTTGGGGTTTGGCTATTTTTAATATGGATAGGTACATTGTTGCCAGCATCAAAAAAACCGGAAGTACAAATCATCAGATTTTGCAGGCTATGCCCCGTATTTTATTGGCTATCATGATTGGGATTGTGATTTCACGCCCTTTGGAATTGAAAATTTTCGATAAAGAAATCCGCCAGAAGTTAAAAACGAGTTATTTGAATGGCCAACGCTCAAAAATTGACACCTTGAATAAGGCTTTTACCAATAAATACAATTTAGAACTCACTAAATTTCAGGATTTAAAATCTGAAAAGGATTCTTTAGAAAAGGACATTAACCGCTCTAGGTTTATCTTAAATCAGGAGGTTTTTGGAGATAAAACCAATCAGACCAGTGGCATTAACGGCTACGGAACTTATGCGAAGCAAAAAGAAGCTGTTGTGAACCAAAAAGTAGAGCGGCTGGTTCAGGTGAGAACTGATTTAGACCAGATGGATAAAATCATCAATACCAGAAAAGAGATAGAAGGTTTAAACAGTACAAAACTATTTAATGAAACCCAGTTAGACAGTTTATCAAACGTTGCAGGTTTTGCAGATAGAAATTACGCTTTGGGGCAACTTTCCTTTAATCCTGATGGCAGTAGAGATATTGATACTTATTTGGCCATTTCCTTTATTTCCTTTTTGTTCATTTTATTGGAATGTCTACCGGTTTTTGTAAAGTTGATGAGCGATAAAGGACCTTATGATGTGGCATTGGCAGATGTAGAAGAAGTAGGGATTTACCAGAGCAGTAAAGAAAAAGATCATCATATTGCAGTGGCAGATAATGTTCACGATACCAGAAACGATGTTGAAAGTGATAAGCATAAAGTGCTGATTAAAAGGAAAGCAAGTAGGTATTTGGAAGAAGATGTTTAAATATCAAAAGCCTATGATTTAAACCATAGGCTTTTTTTATGACCAAATTCTGTAGACTTTCAATCTATCTACATGATCACAATTCGTTTACATTCCCTATTTCCGCAATATTTATCTTAAATTCATTGCTTTAAAATTAGTATTGCTCATGAAGAGAATTTGCACATTTATTATTTTTCTGGCTTTTGCACAATTTTGTAAAGCGCAGGATGCCATTCAATACACTGTTTCTTTTGAAAATGCTGTTCATCACGAAGCCTTTATCACCATGTTTATTCCTAATGTTCCTACGGGGACTTTAAAATTAAGGATGAGCCGTTCTTCGCCAGGCCGTTATGCCACGCATGAGTTTGGGAAAAATGTTTATGATATTCATGCCTACAATAACGATGGTTCTGAGATTGATATTAAACAGGTTGAAGGAGATGTTTATGAAGTGCCACAGCATCAGGATAAAGTAAAAATCAGTTATACTCTTTTTGGGAACTGGGTTGATGGAACTTATGCCGGGATTGATACTCGCCATGCACATCTGAATATGCCAGCCACTTTTTTGTGGGCTCCATCTTTACAGGATAGGGCAATGCAGGTAAAGTTTTTATTGCCAGCTAAGTGGAAAGTTGCCACTCAACTAAAGCTGGAAAACGGTTTCTATACCGCACCAAATCTTCAATACTTTATGGATAGCCCAACTGAAATTGCTGATTATCATTTAAAAAGTTGGGAAGTTCAAAATCCTGACGGATTAAGGCAACAGGTAAATATTGTTTTTCATGGCAGAACAAATGAGCAAACCTTATCAGATTTTGAAAGTAAAGTAAAAAAAGTAGTAAATGAAGCACAGGGAGTTTATGGTGAGTTGCCAAAATATGACGACGGCCAATACCGTCTCTTGATTGATGTGATGCCCGGAAATGCCGGAGATGGAATGGAGCACAGAAATTCTACAGTCATTACCAATCGTGGGGAAAGTTTAGAAGATTCTTTTGATGGAGTTTTAGGAACCGTTTCTCATGAATATTTCCACTCTTGGAATGTGGAACGCATGCGCCCAAAAACCTTAGAGCCTTTTGATTTTGAAAAAGCAAATATGAGTGATGGCTTATGGTTTGCTGAAGGTTTTACGCAATATTATGGGAATTTAATTTTAGAAAGGGCTAACTTAAAAACTGAAGAAGATTTTATTGCAACACAAGGTGCGTATCTTAATTCGGTGTTGAATTCACCGGGTGCAAATAAATATTCCCCAATTTTCATGAGTCAAAGAGCGGTTTTTGTAGATGCTGGAGTAGCCATTGATCAAAACAATAACAGCAATATTTTCAGCTCCTATTATATTTATGGAGACATTACTGCTTTAGCATTAGATTTAACACTGCGAGGCCAATTTGGTTTATCACTTGACGATTACATGAGCGCAGTTTGGAAAGCACATGGCAAAACAGAGATTGCTTATCAGATGGAAGATTTGGAAAAAGTTTTGGGAGAAGTGACCCGCAGTCCTGATTTTGCCAGAACGTTTTTCTCCAAATATATTTACGGATCTGAAAAAGCAGATTACGCAAAACTATTTGCCAGTGCAGGTTATGTTTTCAGAAGAGCACAACCAACAGAAGCTTGGATTGGAAACAATAGAATAATAGAAAAAGACGGAAAAATAAGCATTGGTTCTGCTTCCATTATAGGAACTCCGCTTTATATATCAGGTTTAGATGCAGGAGATGTGATTATTAAAATGGATGAAACAGAAATGAAAAGTGTAGCTGCACTCAATGAATTTCTAAAAAATAAAAAACCAGGAGAAACCGTAAATGTCTCTTTTCAAAGAGACGGAGAAACTTTAAAAACAACGCTCAAACTCACAAATAATCCAAGCTTAGAAGTAGTATCATTTGAAAAATTGGGGATGGAAATCACCCCAGAAATAAAAATTTTCAGAAAAGATTGGCTAGGTTCAAAAGCATTAAACTAAAATTTATGAATAAGATTCACTTAATAATTATTGCCACTGGTTTAGTATTTATCCAGTCTTGCGCTTCGCGAAAAAATCCGCAGTCTATCATCACTCAAGAAGAAGTAGCAAGAGTGATTAAAACTTTATCTTCTGATGAGATGATGGGCAGAAGTGCCTTACAACCTGAAATCATTGGGAAATCGGCGGATTTTATTGCCAAAGAATTTAAGATGGCAGGTTTAAAATTCTTTAAAGGAGCCAACTCTTACCGCCAAAGTTTTGTGGTAAATAACATTAAACCTATTGGTGGAACCTTAAAACTGAATGGAAAAGAAATTCCCAGTTCAGATTTTATTGTTTCATCCGCCAAAGCGGAAGTAGAATGGACAAGTTTGCCAAAAATTTTAACCATTGCTAAGGATGATAATTTTGCGACAAAATACAGGGCTTTCGCTGCTGGAGAAGAAGATGTGTTGGTATTAGTAGATGGAAGTCAAAAAGCCATGTTTGATAGGTATAAAACTTTTTTAAGCAGAGGAAGCAGGTCTTTTGAAGATAAAAAACAACCCACATTGGTGATGCTAATGACTGCCGATTCTCCACAAAGTATTGAACTGAGTTTCAAAAATGAAATTTCAACATTACCCATGTTTAATGTGGTGGGTGTTTTGCCAGGAAAATCTAAACCTAATGAATACGTGGTTTTTTCAGGCCATTATGATCATTTAGGAATTCTGAAAGCGGTAAATCAAGATTCTATAGCCAACGGTGCGGATGATGATGCATCAGGAACCACGGCTGTGATTGAGCTGGCAAAGTATTTTTCTAAGAAAAAAGATAATGAACGTACCATTGTTTTTGTTGCTTTTACAGCAGAAGAAATTGGTGGATATGGATCTCAGTATTTTTCAAAACAATTAAATCCTGATGAAACAGTAGCGATGTTCAACATAGAGATGATTGGAAAAGAATCCAAATTTGGAAAAAACAATGCTTTTATAACAGGATATGAGCGTTCTGATTTCGGAAAAATTCTTCAGAAAAATTTAGAAGGGACTGACTTTAAATTTTACCCAGATCCTTACCCAGAGCAGAATTTATTTTTTAGATCAGACAATGCCACACTGGCAAGATTAGGCGTACCCGCACATACCATTTCTTCTGACCAGATTGACACAGATAAACTTTATCATTCTGTTGATGATGAATTTGAATCAATGGATATTGGCAACATTACTGAAATTATTAAAGCCATTGCAATTAGCTCTACTTCTATTGTAGAAGGAAAAGATACACCGAGCAGGGTAAGTGGCGTTAATTGATTTGTCCCGCAGATTTAAAAGATTTACGCAGAAAGTCAGATTGATTTTTGTGAAAAATCTGCGATAATCTGAAGAATCTGCGGGCATTAGATTTTAAAAAATAGTATAAAATTTTAAGGATTTAATATCACCAAACTAAATTAATATGACCGAAAATGAAATATCCTATATTATAAGAGGAGCAATTTATAAGGTCTATAATACTCTGGGGCCAGGCCTTTTAGAATCAGTTTAAGTTTTAGCCTTAAGATATGAATTAAAAAAGGAAAATCTAAATGTAAAAATTGAAGAACCTGTTCCGGTATATTATGAAAATATTGAATTGGAAACTGGATTCAGATTAGATTTATTGGTGGAAAACAAAGTAATTATTGAAGTGAAATCTGTTGAAACACTCTTGAAAGTACATCACAAACAATTGCAAACCTATTTAAAAATAACAGAGTTGAAATTGGGTATTTTAGTAAATTTTAACGTGAACGACATCAATGAAGGTGTCTTCAGAAAAGTAAACGGTCTTTAAAAGATATCATTATCAATAAATTAATTAAAATAAACAAAATGATTACAGAAAATTCTTTCGCAAAAAAAATATTGTTTTTTGCTTTGTTCATTTGCTTTTCATTTAGTGCTTTCGCACAATGGGGGCAAGAAACCTATTGGTCTTTAGATGGGAACAAAATAATGCAAGTGGACAATGGGAACATTGTGCAAACAGATGCGTTAGATCCCTCCAAATCTTCGGTATTAATTTCAAAAGAAATGCTTACGCCAAGCGGAGAAAATGCGCTGAATGTGGTGCGTTTTGCTTTTTCTGACGGAAATCAAAAATTACTGGTGAATACAAATACCAAAAAGGTTTGGAGATATGATACCAGAGGAGATTTTTGGGTGTATGATTTGAATACAAAATCTTTGAAACAGATAGGAAAGGATAAACCTGCATCTTCTTTAATGTTTGCAAAATTCTCTCCAGATGCTAAAAAAGTGGCTTATGTGAGCCAACATAATTTGTACGTGGAGGATTTAGCTACCGGGCAAACCAAAACTTTAACATCAGATGGAACTTCACGTTTGATCAACGGAACTTTTGATTGGGTGTATGAAGAGGAATTTGATTGTAGAGACGGCTTCCGTTGGTCGCCAGATAGTAAATCAATCGCCTATTGGCAAATTGATGCCCGAAAAATCAAAAATTATTTAATGCTGAATACCACGGATTCCCTATATCCTTTTACTGTTCCGGTAGAATATCCCGTGGTTGGTGAAGATCCAAGTTCTTGCAAAATAGGCGTGGTTAACATTGAATCTGCCAAAACAAAATGGATGGATGTTCCCGGAGATGCCGTACAGCATTATATCCCTAGAATGGAATGGGCAAATAATTCTTCTCAATTGATTTTGCAGCAGTTAAATAGAAGACAGAATGAAAGTAAGATCATGCTGATGAATGTAGCCGATAATACTTCAAAAACGATTTATAGCGAAACAGAAAAAGCTTGGATTGATGCCAAAGCGGGAGCTACCGGCTGGACTTGGATTGAGGGTGGAAGGAAATTTATTTGGTTAAGTGAAAAAGACGGATGGAGACATATTTATGCAATTGGTTTAGATGGAAAAGTAGAATTGATCACCAAAGATGCATTTGACGCCATGGAACTAAATCTTGTTGATGAGCAAGGCGGAAAGGTCTATTTTATGGCTTCTCCTAAAAACGCTACACAGCAATATTTATACAGCGCAAGTATTAAAGGAGGAAATGCGACAAGAGTTACTCCAAATGATCAGACTGGAACACACAGTTATGATATCTCCCCAAACGGAAAACTAGCTTTTCATAATTATTCTAGCAGTACAGTTCTCCCAATGAATGATGTAGTGGCTTTACCTTCTCATAAAAGATTAAGTGGAGGCGAAGAAAATCCAAGAGCTAAAGGTTATCCAATTCCAAAAGTGGAATTCTTTAAAGTGAAAACCGAGGATGGAATTGAGATGGACGGTTGGATGATCAAACCTAAAAACTTTGATGCTGGTAAGAAGTATCCTGTAGTTTTTTATGTTTACGGAGAGCCAGCCACCCAAACTGTAGTTGACCGTTTCGGGACTGGTTTTAACAGGTTATATCAAGGCAACATGGCTGATGACGGCTATATTTATATGTCGGTGGAAGGACGTGGCGCGCCTGCGCCTAAAGGCAGAGAATGGCGTAAATCTATTTACCACAGCATTGGAGACATCAATATCAGAGATCAGGCCATGGCGGCAAAGGAAATTCTGAAATGGGATTTTGTTGATGCGGATAGAATTGCTGTTTGGGGATGGAGCGGTGGAGGTTCATCTACCCTTAACCTGATGATGCAATATCCTGAAATTTATAAAACCGGAATTTCTGTAGCGGCGGTAGATAACCAACTGAATTATGACAATATCTATCAGGAACGTTATATGGGTTTATTACCAGAGGATAAACATTATTTTGTAGATAATTCTCCTTTAGCGCATGCTAAAAACCTGAAAGGAAACCTTTTACTGGTACATGGTACTGGAGATGATAATGTGCATTACAACAATGCCGAGCAGATGATTAATCAGCTCATTAAATACAATAAAACTTTTCAATTAATGAGCTATCCAAACAGAACACACAGCATTTCTGAGGGTGAAGGTACCAGCAAGCATCTTGCTACCACTTACACCAAGTTCCTAAAAGAAAATTGTCCTCCAGGAGCAAAGTAATTAAAATGAGAAAGCGACTTTAGGGCCGCTTTTTTTATGATGTAAAAATTTCCGCACTATTATTGCTAATTTGAGCTGAACCAATAATTAAACTATGTCAAGTATCTTTTCTAAAGTAAAAAACGGCTACAAGCTGTTTAAAAATATAGATTTTGCTCAACTAGAAGCCATTTCAAAAAAAGTTGATTTACAGGAAATGATGAATGCTTTTAGTCATTTGGATGAAGGTCAATTGCAAGGCCTCAAAAAAATGATGAAAAGTACTGCCAAAAAGCAAAAGGAACTTCCACGTATCAATGGTGATTTTTATGACCTATCCGCTTCTCTATCAGATGAAGACCGGGTACTGCAATTAGAGGTGAGGAGCTTTTTAGAAAAAGAAATTAAACCCATTGTAAACGAATATTGGTTGCGGGCAGAATTTCCGATGGAAATTATCCCCAAGTTGGCAGCGCTCAACATTTGTGGTTTAACTTATGAAGGCTATGGTTGCCCTAACCGGTCTTTTTTGATGGAAGGAATTATCGCCGCTGAAATGGGCAGGATAGATGCTTCTATCGCTACGTTTTTCGGCGTTCAGAGCGGCTTAGCCATGGGTTCAATATATATCTGTGGTTCAGAAGAGCAAAGGCAACGTTGGCTTCCTAAAATGCAAAAAATGGAATTGATAGGTTCCTTTGGTTTAACAGAACCTGAAGTAGGTTCGGCAGTGGCAGGCGGATTAACCACTACCGCAAAAAGAGAGGGCGATACTTGGGTTTTAAACGGACAGAAAAAATGGATTGGCAATGCTACTTTTGCTGATGTGAATATTGTTTGGGCAAGAGATTTGGCTGATCATCAGGTGAAAGGTTTTGTGATAGAAAAGGGAACAAAAGGTTTTGCCGTGGAGAAGATTAAAGATAAAATGGCTTTGAGAATAGTGCAGAACGGATTGATCACCTTAACAAATTGTGAGGTGAAAGAGGAGAATCGCCTGCAAAATTGTGATTCGTTCAAAGATGTAGCAAAAGTATTGCAAATGACCAGGGCAGGCGTTGCCTGGATGGCAGTTGGAGTTGCCAGAGGAGCTTATGAAAGTGCATTAAAATATACTAGGGTTCGGAAACAGTTCAGTAAACCAATAGCTTCTTTTCAATTGATACAAAATCATTTGGTTGAAATGTTATCCAATTTAACGGCCATGCAAACCATGGTGTTTCAGCTTTCTAAATTACAGGATCAAGGTAAATTAACAGATGAACACGCCTCTCTAGCAAAAGTATTCTGTAGCCTAAGAACTCGGGATGTGGTGAGTAAAGCCAGAGAAGTAATGGGTGGCAACGGAATTTTATTAGAGTATGATGTCGCCCGTTTTGTGGCCGATGCCGAAGCAATCTATTCTTATGAAGGAACAAAGGAAATTAACTCATTAATTGTTGGCAGAGCAATAACTGGATTTAGTGCTTTTGTTTAATAGCTTGATTAAGGGAGGAGGTAAAACTATCTCCTTAATCTTTAAAATGGCAGATCATCATCAGCTCCTTCGGTAGAAAAATCAGTAATTTCTTCTGATTTGATAGCATCGCTGGTGCTTTCAGTACTGGTATTTTCAAAGTCACTTTTTCTGCCCAACATGGTGAAATTTTCAGCAACTACTTCTGTGCTGTATTTTTTATGGCCTTCTTTATCTTCAAAAGAACGCGTTCTTAATTTACCTTCAATATAAACCAGCTTGCCTTTTTGTAGATATTTGGAAGCAACGTCTGCCAAACCTCGCCACATGACAATGTTATGCCATTCGGTCTGTTCAATTCTTTTACCGTCTTTGTTATAGGATTCTGAGGTAGCTAATGGAAAACTTGCAACGGTTACATTACCGTCTAAATGCCTCACCTCAGGGTCTTTACCCAAGTGACCAACTAAAATAACTTTGTTAATTCCCGACATAACCTTTCGCTAATTTAATTCAATTTAAGAATTTTTTTAGGAACTCAAAAATTAATTTTGGCTGTCCATATTGCTCCAAATCATTAATATTTACCCAAAAATAGCCGCTATCTTTTAATCTATCTTCCTTCATGTTTTCGATATGTACAAAGCGGGCAAATAAACGCTGATGTGTTAAGATGTGTTTTATTTCATTCGAGATAGAGTGAATGATTACTTTTTTATCAAACCAGTGCTTAAAATTTGGATGTGAAAGCAGTTGATCAATCGGAGTTGATGCCGCAAATTCAATAGCGGGCAAATCATGCAAACCTGCCCAGATATCACTATTGTCTCTTCTTTTTATTAAAATTTCTTCTTCTTTTTTAATGATGAAGTAATAAAAATACCGCTCTTTTATTTTTAGCTTTTTTAATTTTACAGGGAGCTCCTGAATTTTTTTATGTTGATATGCATAGCATGATGCCACAAATGGACAGCTTTCGCAGATTGGATTTTTAGGCTTACACTGTAAAGCGCCAAACTCAATCATTGCCTGGTTGTGTTCTCCAGCATTTTTATGATCTAATAGCTCATCTGCAATTTTCTGAAATTGTTTTTTGCCAGTTCCTGTATTAATCGGTGTATCAATCCCAAAATACCTAGCCAATAACCGGTATACATTTCCATCCACAACAGCCCTTGCTTCATCTGCAGAAAAAGAAGAAATGGCAGCAGCGGTATATTCTCCAATCCCGGTGAGAGAAATTAAATCTTTATAAGCGATTGGAAACTCACCGGCAAAATCTTCCATTACTTTTTTAGCGGTTTTAAGCATGTTGCGTCCACGGGAATAGTAGCCCAGCCCTTGCCACAATCTTAGGATATCATCTTCAGATGCCGAAGCAAAACTTTTAACAGTAGGGTATTTCTCAGAAAACTTTAGATAATAGGGCATCCCTTGTTCTACACGGGTTTGTTGAAGTATAATTTCTGACAACCAGATGAGGTAGGCATCAGTCGTATTTCTCCATGGCAAGTCTCTTTTATTGTTTCTGTACCAGCTAATTAACTCTTTTGAAAATGCACTCAATTTGTTAGAATTATGTAATTTATATAACCTCAAAAGTGCTTAATAGTTGTCTAATAAGCGGTTGAAATAAAAAAATAGCTATTTATTTCAAAATTACAACTAAAAGCAATACTTTTGCAACCCCAAATCCTCTGATAGGAATTAGAAAAATAAAAGAATATATATAAAATGACAAAGGCAGAAATTATAGCAGAAATTGCTAGTAAAACCGGAATTGAAAAAGTTGATGTACAGGAAACTGTTGAAGCATTCTTCAAAGTAGTGAAGAGTTCTATGGTTAGCGGAGAAAATGTATACGTAAGAGGTTTCGGTAGTTTTGTAGTGAAGAAAAGAGCGAAGAAAACAGCCAGAAATATTTCAAAGAACACAGCTATTATTATCCCAGAACATTTTGTACCTAGCTTTAAGCCTGCAAAAGTTTTTGTTGATAAAGTAAAAACAGGTAATAAAATTACAGCTAAGTCTTAATTAAATGTTTAAGGCTAAACAATATATTTTAATAGGATCAGTAGCCGTATTGGTTGCTGTATTGTATAGCCTAGATATTAAAGGTTTAGTAAAACCCAAAGAAAACAGAGGCATGGAAACCACTGCCACTGCGGGAGAAGCTCCAGTAGCAACATCTGTTTCATCAGAAAGCGTATCTTCCGTTTCTAAACAAATGATCAGTGCCACACTTGCTGCGGATATTGAGAATTTAGAGAAGGAATTAAAAAGTGCTGATGGTGCTCAAAAAACCGCCATTCAAAAGCAGATTGCTCAAAAGTGGGATGATGTAAATCAACCGGCTGCAGCAGCTTTCGCTTATGAAGCCATTGCGGTAGCTGAGCCAAATTATCAGAATTGGATAATTGCCGGTGACCGTTTTACGGATGGTTATCAGAATTTTAGAGACACCACTGCTACGGCAGGTTTGTTAAATAAAGCAATGAATGCTTATACTAAGGCATTGGAGATTAAACCTGAAAGCTTAGATGCGAAAACAGGATTAGGTGTTGCTTATGTAAGTGGAACGCAAGAACCAATGAAAGGTATTGCTTTATTGTTAGGTGTGGTAAAAGAAGACCCTAAAAACATGAAAGCAAATATGAATTTGGGGATGTTTTCTATGAAATCAGGGCAGTTTGAAAAAGCTGTTGATAGGTTTAAAACAGTGATTTCTATCAGTCCAGCTCCCGAAGCATGGTTTTACTTAGGTACCAGCTATGAAAACATGGGGATGAAACCTGAAGCGATATTAGCTTATCAGAAAAGTAAAGAATTAGCAGCAGACGCTAGTCTTTCTGATTTTGTTGATCGGAAAATAAAAGAATTAAATAATTAAATAAAAACATTAAACTTTAAAGTTATGCCAAGCGGTAAAAAAAGAAAAAGACATAAAATGGCTACTCACAAGCGTAAAAAACGCTTAAGAAAAAACAGACATAAGAAAAAATAAGCTGTAAATTTTTATAGCTTGAAAATGATATAAGTTCCTTATTAAGGGATTTATATCTTTTTGTGTTTATTTTTAATTATCCCTCTGTTTAATAAAAGGTTTCATACCTTTTCTAAAATTTAGCTGTTGGTAAAGGAATTAATTATTAATTCAACCCCTGTTGGGGTTACTATTGCATTACTGCAAGACAAGCAACTCGTAGAACTAAACAAAGAGCAGCTCAATAACAGTTACGCTGTTGGCGACATTTACATGGGCAGAATCAAGAAGATTATGCCCGGTTTAAACGCTGCTTTTGTTGATGTTGGCTATGAGAAGGATGCTTTTTTGCATTATCTGGATCTTGGTCCTCAGGTACAGTCTCTACTTAAATTAAGTAAGCAAGTAAGAGGAGGATCATATAAAGACCATTTACTTGATCATTTTAAGAAAGAAGTAGACATTGATAAATCAGGAAAAATTTCTGGTGTTCTTACAAAAAATCAACTTCTTCCAGTTCAGATTGCCAAAGAACCAATCTCTACCAAAGGTCCACGTTTAAGTTCAGACTTATCTATTGCTGGCCGTTTTGTGGTTTTGGTGCCTTTCTCTGATGTCATTTCTATCTCTAAAAAGATCAGAAGCAATACAGAAAGAACCCGTTTAAAGAAAATTGTTGAAGGGATTAAGCCCAAGAATTTTGGGGTAATCATCCGTACCGTTTCTGAGAAAAAAGGCGTTCAGGAAATTCAGAAAGATTTGCTGGATTTAATTTCCAAATGGCAAACTTTTATGAAAAAGATGCCTGGAACTGAGCCTTCTAAACGTATCCTTGGAGAAATGGGAAGAACTTCTACCATTTTAAGAGATATTTTAAATGACGAGTTCACTAATATTTATGTAGATGATGCTTCCATTTACGAGGAGATTAAGTCTTATGTACATGAGATTTCTCCGGAACTGGAAAAGATTGTAAAACTATATAAAGGAAAAGAGCCTATTTTCGAGCATTTCGGAATTGAAAAGCAGATCAAAGGATCTTTTGGTAAAACTGTTAATTTAGCTGGTGGCGCATATTTAGTGGTGGAGCATACCGAAGCGCTTCACGTAATTGATGTGAACAGCGGGAACAGAAATGCAAGCCCAGAAAATCAGGAAGAAAATGCTTTCATGGTAAATAAGGAAGCTGCCAAGGAAATTGCCCGCCAATTAAGATTAAGAGATATGGGCGGTATTGTAGTGGTCGATTTTATCGATATGCACAAAGCTCCAAACAGAAAAGATCTTTTTGATTACCTTAAATCTGAGATGAACCATGATAGGGCAAAGCATACCATTTTGCCTCCAAGTAAATTTGGATTGGTACAAATCACTCGTCAAAGGGTACGCCCAGAGATGAATATTGTAACCAATGAGAAATGCCCAGCTTGTGACGGTACAGGTGAGATTAAAGCGAGTATTGTATTGCTTGACGATATTGACAGTAACTTAGATTATATTTTAAACGAACAGGCTGAAAAAGGGATTACACTTTGTGTTCATCCTTATGTTGCGGCTTATATTAGAAAAGGTTTGATCAACCAACAGATGAAATGGTTCTTTAAATATAACCAATGGATAAAGGTGAAAGAAGTTTCGGCTTATCACTTAACAGAATTCCATTTTCTAAGCGCCAAAGAAGAAGAAATAAAACTTTAAATATAACAAGAGAGGCCACTAAATAGTGGCCTCTCTTGTTTAAGTGAAAATTCTAATATTTATATTATTTTTTAGCTTGGGCAATAACACCTTCATTTAATCTCACATACTCCTCATTATTTGCTTCTTTTGCAGCAGCAATACCAGCGTTTGCAGTCTCGATAGCAGCAGGTTTATTTCCCATTTTCAATAAAATTCTTGCTTTCCATAATTTATACCAAGGAGCTTTAACATCTGTTTGCTCTACTAAGTTCATCCATGCTAGAGCTTTTGATAAATCTTTATCATTTTCATAATAATATTGTGCCGCAGCAAAATAAGGTTTCTTTTCACCAGCCATTGCATTATCAATATTAGCCATCACTTTTGCATCAAAATTTACCGTCATAGGAATACTTATTGAGGTGTTTTCCCAACTTAAATTTAACTGCATTGATCCTGGTTTAACGTCTGCAAACTGCATCATAAATGTTTCTGTAGCAGGTTTTATAGTTGAAGGCTTAACGCTAAATCTTAAAAGATCTTGTTCTGATTTATAATCATACGCTCCCCATTGATCAGCTGTTTTGTTTAAAATGACAACCCATTCATCTTTAGCTGGGATAGTAAATAAAGAATATTTACCAGCGGGCACTTTATTTCCTGCTACAGTTACGTCATCAGTAAAAGTAATGGTGGTAGCAGCGTTTGCACCTGTTCTCCAAACTGCTCCATAAGGTTCTAGTGAACCAAAAACTTCTCTCCCTTTAACATTTGGCCTACTGTAGGTAAGCGTTACTTTTCCTAGGCCAAAATCTTGAATAATGGTTTGTCCAGAACTAGCTTGTGGAGTTAACTGGGCATAAGTTAACGAGGTAATACTTAAAATAAAAAGTATTAAGGTAAATGTGGTTGTGATTCTTTTCATTCGAATTTTTTTTCAATATACTTAACAAAAAGCCTAAACAGGACTTAATTCCAAAAAATCTTCCAAAGGAATTTAGAAGTGAATTTCTTGTTAGAAAGAAACTGGAGCTACTGAAATTGCATCATTGATATTGATAGATTCAATTAACTCTTTTTCTAGTAGTTGGGCCCAAGTTTGGAGATAAAGGATTACATCAGCCTTTAAATTATGTTTTAAGTGCTTATTTTCTGGGACATGTTTTAAAATCCAAGGGTCGGATAATTTTTCTAAGTGCACTAAATCTTTACTAATGAAACCAAAGTTGAGCATTTCTTCTATAATATGATCAATTGGCAAACCGCTGGTAGGGCAATAGTCAATCAATTGTTCATTCCAATCGCCATGTTTTCTCATGGCAGACTGATGGATTTTTGCTTTATCTAAATTGGTAATTACCTGCGCCAGGTTACCACAGTTGCAACTTCCCATATGCCCCCATTGATAGCTTGAGCCTTCTATTAGGTTGGTAACTGTTTTTCGAAGTGCTTGAATTACTAAAACGGATGCTTCTGCCATGCCTATTAAACAACCGTAATTTTAAAAAGTTTAATAATAAATAAAAAAACCTGATCGTATCTCAAGATCAGGTTTTTAAATATAAAATAATGTTAAGCTAATTTTTTTCTAAAGTATTTATCTAAAATCATCAATCCTAAAATAGTATCAAACATAAAAAAACTATACATCAGAAAAGTTTTTGTACTGCTAGAAATATTAAAATCATCTCCAATTACGGAAAGATCAACCTTAAAGCTACTTGGTGTATTCAGAGGAATATTCCAATTAACCTGACTTAAAACAATGACCAAACATGCTAGAATTAAGATTCCAAATATTGAACCTAAACCATAAATAATGCGTTTATCTATTAATGCTTTAGCTGATAAAGGTTTGTTGATCAAAGTAATTTTATCCATTACTTTATTGGTAAACGCCATAGAAGGTTCATCCAAATCCAAAGCCTGCAAATCAAGCTGCAGCGCCATCAGTTCCTCGTATTTATTTTTATATGTTGGGTTATTTTTAATTAGTAAAGCTATTTCTTCTTGTTCTTTTAAAGAACACAGCCCATCAATGTAATCCCATATTTTTTGTTCTATATCCATTATATCAACTCCTTTACTTCTCCTTTTAAAAGGATTTCTAATTTTTCTTTTAACCGATGCCTTGCTCTGTGCAACTTTACCTTAATCGTATTTGCTTCCATGTTCATCACTTTTGCTATTTCTTCCAAGGATTGCTCTCCTTGGTAAAAAAGAGTGATGATAGTCGCGTCATCAGGCAATAACATTTGAATGGCTTTATTCACATAAAAGCTTCTTGATTTATTTTCTACCGAGTAATTATCTCTGTCACTTTGATGGTTTTCTATTTGAATAAAAGTTGCTTCATCATCAATAGATCTGGTGTCCACACGTTTTTTTCTTAAATGTGTCATGGAAGTATGGTACACAATAGTATATAACCATGTAGTAAACTTCCCTGATTTCTGATAGGCACCTAAAGAACGGTAAACTTTTATAAACACATCTTGAGATACTTCTTCCGCATCCTCCCTACTTCTGGTAAAACGTAATGCCAGTGTAAAAACATACTTCTGATGACGTTTCACCAAATCGCCATAGGCTTTTTGGCTTCCGTTTAAAACGGCATCAATTATTTCTATATCAGAATTTTCATTTCGCATTGCTATGCTTTATGACTACCAACTTTTACAATTGGTTACACTGATTATAAAATTAAGCTATTTATTGATAAAAGGAAGCGCTATTCGTATATCCCTAACCTGCTTTTCACTTTATTTAATTCAATCTGAAGTATTTCCATCTTATTTAAAAGATTAAAAATAACATCAATACCTTCCAGATTTACATCCAATTCATGATGAAGGCGGATTAATTTTTCCAGTTCAGAAATTTTATCCTGATGAATATAAACAGTTTGTTCAATAATTTCTAGCTCTAATAGACCAATTTCCTTTAATTCACTAATAAAAGACATTTCAACTTTATAGTGCGTACAAAGTGTGGCAATGGGGATTAGATTTTCTGTTCTCATGGTTTTCTAAGTTTAGAGAGTTCAGTAAATAATTCTTTTTCTTTTTCGGAAAGTTGGGTGGGCAAAGTAAGTTGATAGGTGATATATAAATCTCCAAAAACACCTTCTTTTTTATAGACAGGAAATCCTTTTCCTTTAAGTTTTACTTTAGTGCCACTTTGAGTTGATGGAGGAACCTTTAATTTGACTTTTCCATCAAAAGTATCAACAGTTAAGTCTCCACCTAATATTGCGGTATAAATATCGAGATCCACATTTTGGTAAAGATTTTCGTGGTCTCTTTTAAATGAGGTATTGTTAATAACGGAAAACTGGATATTTAAATCTCCTTTAGGCCCTCCATTTGAACCATCGCCCCCATAACCTTTTATTTTTATGGTCTGTCCATCCTCAACTCCGGCTGGAATAGTTAACCTGATATTTTTACCGTTTACCGTGAGCGTACGTTGATGAGTGGTGTAAACATCTCTAAGGTCTAATTGAAATTCAGCTTGAAAATCTTGCCCTTTAAACTTGGTATTACCTCTTGATTTACCTCCTCCAAACATTGACCCAAAGAAATCTGTATAATCAGCATCTCCTCCAAATGAACTTCCCCCAAAAGGATTTCCACCTCCTTGATATTGCTGTCTACTGGAGTTCTGTTGTTGCCCAGCCTCTTGATAAGCTCCAGCATGTTTCCAGTCTTTACCAAACTGGTCGTATTTTTTTCTGTGCTCTGGCTTGCTTAAAACCTCGTTGGCTTCGTTTATTTCTTTAAACTTTTTTTCCGCTTCTTTATCATTGGGGTTTACATCCGGATGGTATTTTCTGGCAAGTTTTCGATATGCTTTTTTTATATCAGCTTCAGATGCAGATTTATTGATACCTAGGGTTTGGTAATAGTCTATAAAGTCCATTATGATGATTAGAGTTTGGGCAATATACCTCTAAAATCATACCTAATTAATGAAATTTCGGAGCAAAAATCTTTAGGAGAAATTATAATACAATAATAAGGTGGCAATTGACCACCTTATTATTGTATTTAATCTTTTAATGCTTCCAATATCCTGAGTGCAACTTCACTCAATTCTTTCTCAGTTGGATTTAACTTGGGCTTGTTAAAATCCATATCAGAAACCTGATCCATTGGGATAAGATGCACATGAGCATGCGCAACTTCAAGACCAATAACAGCCAATCCAATCTTTTTACAAGGAATAGCTTTCTTAATGGCTTTAGCAACAACTTTAGCAAATATCATTAAACCGGCATATTGTTCATCTTCAATATCAAATAGATAGTCTATCTCAAGTTTTGGAATTACCAAAACATGACCCTCCCTTAAAGGATTAATATCTAAAAAAGCTAGATATTCTGATGTTTCAGCTACTTTGTGAGCTGGAAGTTCTCCCGATATTATTTTACTGAATATAGTTGACATAGTTATTAGTTTGAAAATTATCTTGATTCTTTTGTCTTAAATCCTGAGTCTCTTTATTTATCTAGTTATTTCCAGAATCTCAAATTCCATTTTACCTGCAGGAACCATGATCTCAATTTTATCGCCAACGGATTTGCCTAATAAACCCTGTGCGATAGGAGATTTTATAGATATTCTTCCAGTCTTTACATCAGCTTCATTTTCTGCCACCAATTGATAAGTCATGGTTGAGCCGTTTTTTACATTCTTAATTTTAACGATAGATAATGCCAAAATTTTGGTTAAATCCAGTTTTGATTCATCAATTAAACGAGCAGAAGCAAGTGTATTGCCTAGCTGTGCAACTTTGGTTTCATGTAAACCTTGTGCTTCCTTTGCCGCATCGTATTCAGCATTTTCAGAAAGATCACCTTTATCCCTAGCTTCGGCAATTGCTGCTGATATTTTTCTTCTACCCTCGGTTTTTAAGTAGTGTAATTCTTCCTTTAGTTTTTCTAAACCTTCTTTTGTGAAATAAGCTACCTCTGTCATGTTCTTTCTTATTATATTGGTTATTTACTAAAAAAGCCCGGGATTTACCCAAGCCAAAAAAAAACAAGACTACATCTGCTTTTCGCATACATAGTCTTGCTCTTCTTGTTACGAAGATATAAAATTTGATTTTAAAATTCAAAATCTAACTTATAATGATTGTGTATTATTTATAAATAAAAAATAATAATCACTAAATGTAAAGCTATTTATATATTTAGCACTAAAAATATGAATAATGATTTTAACTGATAAAATTAAAGAAGAAATAAGTGGAAAAAACATATTGCTTATTTTGCCAAAGTTCTATGATTATGTCGATGTGATAACTAAAGCATTTAAAAATCATGGTGCTCATGTTACCTTTTTTTATGATAGGGACGTTACTCTTCTGCATACTTTTGTTTCTAATTTTAAATTTCAATGGTTAGTTTATACGCAAGCTTGGCATTATAATAAAATACTTAGAAAAACAAGTGATAAGAAGTTCGACTTTATGATTGTTGTAAAAGGGCTTTACTTACAGCCTTCATTTGTTGAAGAAATTAAAACACGAAATCCTGGTATAAAAACCATTTTGTACCAATGGGATTCCATAAATTTTTGGCTTTCAGATTATAGGCATTTGATCCCAATATTTGATGAAACATTAAGCTTTGATTATGAAGACTGTAAAACACTTGGCATACCCTATGTGCCGACTTTTAGTTTGCAGGATGGAAACATCAATAAAGATGAAACACATGATTATGATTTTATTTTCTGTGCAAATTTCACTTGGGAAAAGTTTCTTTTTGCAAAAAAAATCAAGCAACTGTTTAGTGAACAAGGCAAGAAGGCTTTTATTTATATTTATCTAAATAGATTTAGATTTTACTTAGATAAAATAAAGGGAAAAAAATTAGATGATGAGATTATAAAGTTTAAGAGGTTGAATAATAAACAGTATCAGGAAGTATTAGGAAAATCAAAAATGATAATTGATTATTCGCATTCTATACAAAGTGGTTTAACCATGCGGGCGATTGATGCGCTTGCAACAGGAAAGTCGCTTTTAACCAATAACCGTTATATTTCATTAGAGGAAGATTTTAATTTAGAACAGGTTCATTTTTTTGATGAAGAGCAGTTAGTAATTCCTGATTTTAGTAATGAAGTAGTGCAATTAAAAAGGGGAAAATATTCTCTTGATGATTGGATTTATCGGATTTTATTTACAAAAAAGTAAAATTAGAATTCTAAATTTTTCAATTTCTCTGCCAAAACTTCTGATATTTTCCGGTAAGAGTCAAATGTCCAGCCGGCAATGTGAGGAGTTAGAATTACTTTCCCTTCTACAATCAGTTCATTATAAAAACTTGCTAATGCCAGCGCAGGAAATTTTTCTGTTTCTAAAACATCTAAACCAGCTCCAATAATCTTCCCTTCATTTATCGCTTTTAAAACAGAAGAAGTGCTTACTATTTCACCTCTGGAAGCATTGATGAAGAAGAAAGGTCTGCGGAAATAACGGAAATACTCTTCATTAACCAGCTGTTTGGTTTCTCTTGTTAAAGGAATGTGCAAGCTCAGTACATCAGCATATTTCACAATTTCTTCCATACTTGCTTCAGTTGCATACTCATCACTAAAGCGGGTTTTATATTTGTCATAAGCTAAAACCTTAACTTCAAAACCTTTTAGTTTTCTGGCAAAAGCACTTCCGTTGTTGCCATAACCAATAATTCCTACTGTTTTACCTTTCAACTCATAACCTCTGTTGCCTTCACGTTCCCAAATTCCGCTTCTAATTTCATTATCTGCCTTTCTAAAGTTGTTCATCAGTGAAAGCAATAGTCCAACGCAATGTTCCCCAACTGCATCAGCATTTCCTTCTGGCGCATTAATGAGCTGAATATTTTTTTCATCGGCGTAAGCCACCTCAATATTATCCATTCCGGCACCAGCCCTTGCTACAAATTTTAATTGAGGAGCAGCATCTATCACTTCTTTATCCACTTTAAATTTGGTGCGGATGGCTAAACCAACATAGTCTTTTAAAATTGCCATGACTTCCTCTTTTTTGATCAAAGGTCTGTCATCCACTTCAAAACCCATTTCTTGCGCTGCTATTTTAAAAGCAGGATGTAAATCATCAACTATTAATATTTTTTTCATTTGCTTCATCCTAAATCATTCTCCAAAGGAGAAGAACTTACTGTATTATTTTTTAACTGAATTCAATTATCGCTTTCTGAAGATATTTCCTCAAATACTTTTATATATTAAATTCGTTAACTCCACAAAATCCTTCACACTTAACCGTTCAGCCCTTAAAGTCCAAACTTCTTCATCTGCTTGCTTTTCTTTTGGGATAATTCCAGATAGCGCATTACTTAATGTTTTCCTCCTTTGATTAAAACCGGCCTTTACCACCTGCCAAAATAATTTTTCATCGCAATCCAAATCCTTCACTTCATTTCTACTGAGGCGTATAACTGCCGACAATACTTTTGGTGGCGGATTAAAAACGCCAGCTTTTACCGTGAAGAGGTATTCGCATTTATAATAAGCCTGCAAAAAAACACTTAAAATGCCATATTCTTTACTTCCTGGTTTGGCGGTGCAACGTTCAGCAACTTCTTTTTGAAACATTCCCACTACTTCAGGAACCTGATTTCTGTTATCTAAAACCTTAAATAGAATCTGCGAGCTGATGTTATATGGGAAATTCCCAATAATCGCAAATGAGGCTGGGAAAACACTCGCAAAATTTAAATGCAAAAAATCTGCGTTCAATAATTTATCTCCTAAATCGGGATATTTCTTTTGTAAGAATAAAAAAGATTCAGTATCAATATCTATTAAGTATGTTTCAAAATCCTTCTTTTGCAAGAGAAAATCAGACAAAACGCCCATTCCTGGCCCAACTTCCAATACTTTATCATACTGCTGGTGGTGGATTAAGCTGTTCACAATTTTTTCAGCAATATTTTTATCGGTTAAAAAATGTTGGCCTAAATGCTTCTTTGCTCTTACTATGCTCATGTTTTTGTAAAGATGAGCCACAAATTACGTAAACTTTAATCTTTAAAATTAACATTCGGCTCAAAAATCTTTATTTTGCAAGAAATTAAGAAGATCATTTTTTTATGAGCGATTTGTTGAAAGTTGGAATTTCTATTGGTGATGTAAATGGAATAGGTTTAGAGGTAATTATGAAAACCCTGTCGGAATCTGAAGTTTATAAATATTGTACCCCCATTGTTTATGGGCATACCAAGGTGGCGTCTTTTCACCGTAAGATTGCGGGTATCCAGGAATTTATTTTTCAGGTGATCCAAAACGCAGATCAGGCCCATGCCGGAAAACCCAACATGATCAACTGCTGGGAAGAAGATGTGAAAATAGAATTGGGAATTTCAAATGAGACAGGTGGTAAATATGCTTTTCTTTCATTACAAAGAGCAACGGATGATTTAGTGAATGGTAAAATTGATGCTTTGGTGACCGCCCCAATCAATAAACACAATATCCAGAGCGAGGTTTTTAAATTTGCTGGTCATACAGAATATGTACAGGCCATGTCCGGTGCTCCTGATTCTTTGATGTTCTTAATCAGCAATACGCTTAAGGTTGGTGTAGTTACCGGTCACGTTCCTTTAAAAGAAGTTGCAGAAAACATCACTCAAGAAGCCATTCTTTCAAAACTGAGGATCATGAATCATTCTTTGAAATATGATTTTTGGGTAGAAAAACCTAGAATCGCAGTTTTAGGACTCAACCCACATGCCGGCGATGATGGATTAATTGGCCAGGAAGAATTAGAAATTATTGTGCCTTCGGTAGAAAAAGCGAAAGAAGAAGGCATTTTTGCTTTTGGCGCTTATCCGGCAGACGGTTTTTTTGGTAACAGAGCTTTCGATCAGTTTGATGCTGTGTTAGCCATGTACCATGATCAGGGATTGGTTCCTTTTAAATCTATTTCTTTTCATCATGGTGTAAATTTCACAGGCGGTTTGCCTGTGGTGCGTACCTCTCCAGATCATGGAACAGGTTATGATATTGCAGGTAAAAATATGGCTTCGGCAAGTTCTTTTAGAGATGCGCTTTTTGAAGCTGTACACATTGTAAGAAGGAGACGTGAACAAAAAGAATTGGTGGATAATACATTGCCTTTTTCTAGGTTCAGCAGAGACAGAGATTAGAAAAGCAAAGTTCATCAAAATAGTCTTCTTAAGCCCCGCTTTCCGCTTTATTCCCGATAAAAAATCGGGAGATACCGCTTCAATCGGGTTTATTTAACTTAGGCTTTTAGTCCTATTTAAGGAATTAAAAGCTTCCCTATAATACTTTTTCCATTATATAATCATTCAATACAAAATCATAATAGGGAATATCTATTTCTTGCACTATTTGATATTCCATTTTTTGATAAAAGAATCTTGCATTGTTCCCTCTGTTCACATTTAAGGTTAATACGGTTGCACCATTAGCTTTTACAATTCTTTCAACTTCTGTAATCAATTGTTTTCCAACTCCTTTCCCTTGTTGATCTGGATGTAAATATATCTTCTCGAGTTTATAGTTTTTATCTATATCAGTTTTTGAATAGCAAGCAAAACCTTTTGGCAATTCATTTTCTGTAAGTAAAAGAAAAGTTTGATGCTGCCTAAATTGCTCTTTTAATGATTTTTCTGAATACATTTTATCCAACATAAAACTGATCTGTTCATCAGCTAAAATATGCTGATAAGTAGGTCGCCAGATTTCATTTGCCAATTTGTGAATTACTGGAATATCACTCAATTTTGCTTCTTTAATTTCAATCACAATTGTTCGGCAATAAAAATAAAGGGCTGATCAAAAGTAAAGCTGAAAAACCCATCTTTCACCGTTTGATAATGTGCGAGGTTTTCCTGTTCTAATCCAGAAAAGGAAAGATTTTGAATAAGTTCTGGATGTAAAATATAAATCTCTTGTGTTTCATTTTTCCATTTAGAAAAACCGGATTTTATAGGATATATTTTCCGGTCTTTTGAAAAGACAACGATATCTATAAACTCCACAAAAAACAAATATTCTTTGGCCTTAAAATGATTGCTAATAATATTTACCGCAGGATAACCTTCAGCTACCAAATATTTTAAAGCACTTTCCAATACATCAGTTCCGCCTGGCAAAACTTTAATATGTTCTTGAAGAGAAGTAGATTCATCGGCAAAAACAACATCTATTTTAATGCCCATTGAAGCTACTTTCTCGGCTAAAAAAGCAGGTATCAATACTGTTGGCGACCATTCTAATAATTGCCCTAAATATTCCTCGTCAAAAGAATCAATTGCCATTATTAGCAATGCGGGTTCTTGTTTTTCTCTTACTATGTGGTGGCTCGACATTTTTTAAAAAACTTTTTGGTGAAAGGCTTTATAAGCTTCAACAGGATTATTGCTAATGTTAATCGCTCCGGAAACTGCAATTCCATATATCCCTGTTTCTAAAAGTGTACCAACATTTTCTAATGCAATGCCTCCAACAGCAATTAAAGGAATTTCTAACTTATTTTTTTTTAGGTTTTCCACCATATCCTGGTAACCTTTAATGCCGAAATGCGCAAAAGAATTAGGCTTAGTTAAAGATTCGCCAAAAGGGCCACATCCTACATAATCAGCAGTGTGCTGTATATGATTTACCACTTGTTCATAAGTATTAGCCGATGCGCCTAAAGTCTTATTTCCACCAATTATTTCCCTAATTTCTCTTAAATCAATATCCATATCCTCCATGTGTACACCCTGAATATCAGCCAAAGGAAGTAGGTGAAAATGATTGGTTACCATAAGCGTAGTTCCCCAATCATCACAAATGGATGCAATAGTATGTAGTTCGTTTAGCATCTCTTCATCTGATTTGCTCAAACAGCGGTACTGTATCCAACCTGCCCCTGCTTCACAAGCCATCTGAACCTGCTCTGTATGGGAACGTTGAGGCAAATCTTGAGTAAGATAATGGAATTTGGAGATGTATTTTTTCATTCTGAAATACTAAAATTCAAAAAATCCTGCTACTTATTTCTTTAACACCTCTTCTATTGGCAAGCCTATGTTTCCGTTAGGTTCTTGAATATGCAACAATGCGGCAATAGTTGGGGCAATATCAGCCATGGAAGTTGGTCTATTTAAAGAACCATGTTTAATTCCCCAGCCCATAAATACCAATGGAATATGGGTGTCGTAAGGATTCCAGGTACCGTGTGTTGTTCCGGTTGTGGAATAACCTTGAAACCAACCCGGTTGAAGTAATATCTGTATAGTTCCGCTTCGTTCTCTGTTATAACCATTAATCACTTTTGATTTGATGGCATCCGGAATGGATGCAGCTGAAGTATTTTCCATATCAATTGCAAAAGCAACACCTTCTTGTTTTTGTAGGAAAGCTATACAAAAGGCTTTTAACTCATTGTTGTTGATTTTACTATTCTCAAGAATTTTATTGTTAAAGTTAACCTGATAATTGCTGAAGCTCAACACCAAATTAGGTTGCTTAAATTCTTTTTCTAGCTGTGCATTTAAGTCTTTTAAAATGGAAGACCCACTCCACAAACCAGCAGGAATGTTATGGTCGGTAAGGAACTTTGGATTATGGGCAGCGCCGTGATCAGCAGAAAGGAAAACAGTATACTGTCCTTTTCCAACCATCGCATCTAAAGTGTTAAAGAAATTTTCTAGGTCTTTATCTAATCTTAGGTAAGTATCTTCTGTTTCAATGGCATTAACCCCATATTGGTGACCAACATAATCTGTAGAGGAAAGACTAACCGCTAGAAAATCTGTGCTTTCTCCTTTGCCTAAATTTTCAGCTTTTATGGCATCTTTAGCAAAATCCAAAGTAATTGAATTTCCATAAGGCGTATTCCTAATCGCACCGAAACTCCCATTCAACATTTTTGAAGTTAAATGAGGAAATATAGGAGCATCTTCACCTCTTAACTTTCCTTCATAAGGATTATCATCAGCAGTACTTTGGGTATAAGTGTTAATAGGGTAAAGGGTATTCCAATCTTGTTTGATATATTTTTCAGCTAATTTTTCATTGTTGAAAGTATTTACCCAAGCTGGCAATTCGTTCATATAATACGTACTCGTAATCCAGTTTCCGGTTGCATCATCATACCAATAAGCCGCATTGGCTGCATGGCCGGCAGGTAAAATTCCGCCACGGTCTTTTAAGGCAATTCCTATAACCTTTGATTTAAAGTTTGTAGCCAATCTTAGTTCATCGGTAATGGTGGTTGATAACAGGTTTCTTGGAGACATTTCTCCAGCTGTTGAAGTACTTCCAACTGTTTTTACTGTAGAATCTTCTGTACAGTACAAAGATTTTCCCGTAGCCTGAATGATAAAATCATTACCGGCAATCCCATGAATAGCCGGCACAGAGCCAGTATAAATTCCGGTATGACCAGCGGCCGTTACGGTAGGGATATAAGGAATCTGCGTATTCTCGCAGGTAAAACCCTCTCTTAATAATCTATTAAAACCGCCATTTCCGTATCTGTTTGCATATCGATATAAATAATCCCAACGCATTTGATCCACAACAATGCCCACTACTAATTTTGGTCTTGCGAGTGTATTAGCGGTTTGATTAGATGCGGATTTATTTTGTGCCGAGCAAAAAATCGGGGCAAATAGAATAGTGATGAAAAGAAACTTGATAAATTTCATGTGAAGGAATTTTAATGAAGTGCTAATTTATGATTTAATATACTAACGTATTGAAAGCATAGAAAATATTACATTAAGAAAAAGATTAGTTAACATAAAAGGACAGATTTTCAATCTGTCCTTTTATGATTATTCTGAAACTAGAAGGTTTTAAAACTTCATGTTCAAAGAAAGCAAAAAATTGGTTTCTGCCTGGGGGAAGTAATAGTTCTCCGTTACTAAACCACCAGAGATGTAACTAAAGGTATAGCCATTACTTTCATACAGTTGGTTAAAAATGTTGTTTACCAGTAGACCCAAACCTATGTTTTTAACTCCTTTTAGATTGATGTTATAGTTTAAACGGAGATTATTTACAAAAAAAGCATCCAGTTTTTTGGTTTCATTGGAGGTATTGTCTAAATATTGTTTACTCACATATTTACTGATTAATGCGATTTCAGCGTTTTGAAAAGCTTTGAATGACAAGGTACTTCCTCCAACAAAATTTGGAGAGAAAGCCAAATCAGTTTTGGAATAATTGTTTTTAACCTGACCTCCGTTATCGTAGTCATCAATAAATTCTTCAAAGTTTTTAACCTTATTTTGGCTAAAGGCGGCAGTAATTCCCCAAGTTAGTTGATTGCTAATTTTTGCGGCCACATCCAGTTCTACACCATTTCTATAGCTGTCCTTTACGTTAGATCTGATATAAGCACCTACATCATTGATCTGCCCGGTGAGTACCAATTGATTGTTATAGTTCATCAGGTAAATATTTGCTCCTCCAGATAAAACAGCGCTTTTAAAACGATAGCCAATCTCCACATCATTTAATGTTTCCGCTTTTGGCCTGCTAGCGGGTGTGGATTCGGTATAATCATCTCTGTTGGGTTCTTTATTTGCTACCGCATAGGAAGCGTAAAAATTATTTGTAGGATTAATCTGATAAGTAAAACCAATTTTAGGGTTGAAAAAATTCAGTTTTGCATTTTGAGTTACATTGTTCAGGCTATTATCAAAACCCATGAATTTATAGCCAATGTTTCTGTACTGTAAATCAGCAAATAAAGAAAGTTTATTGAGCTGAACAGTAGCTTTGCCAAATATGTTAAAATCGGTTTTAAAACCATTATCTAGGTAATAATTACCATCTATAGTACTGTTTGATGCGTATTCGGCCCAAATCACCTGTCCGAAATGATCTCCGTTATATTCATTATAAGCCCCGCCTAAAGTGAAATCTAAAATGGAGGTTGGTTTGTAATTGAAAGCATAGGTTAATCCATAAAAATCGTTATCCAACCAGCGTCTTCTGATTAAATTTGTTTCATCAATGGTTTGCCCGCCAATTACTACATTGTTCAATTTATAATCGGCAAAAGCTTGATTATTTTTATATTCTTCATAATAACCTGCTCCTTTGGTATAATGTAACGCACCGTTAAATGATAGAAGCGGAGAGAAACTTTTGGAGTATAAAAGCTGATAATGATCCTGCTGATAATTATCGGTTTGATCATTATAGGTATATTGGTTGTATTTTCTTTTCTTAGAGTTGTAAAGATTTAAAGAATCATTTTCTGTAAAATATGCACTCCCAATATTGTTGTTGTAATGGGTATCAAAATCATTAACTGTGCCCTTTAATTTAGCTTCAGGAATACCATTCCAAGCTTGGTAGGTTTTTTCCTTTCCTGAAAAAACATTCAAGCGCAGCAAACTGCTCTTCCCATAATATGCACCAGAAAGGAAATACGATTTTAAATTTGAGGAAGCCCTATCAACATAACCATCGGAAACAATTCTGGATAATCTACCGTCAAAACTCCATTTCCCGTTGATTAAGCCCGTTCCCATTAAAATGGTGTTCTTTAATGTACCATAAGATCCCACTGAATTATTCAGCTCTCCATAAGCGGAATCAGTTAAGGTATTGGTCTGAATGTTTAAACTCCCACCAAAAGCACCAGCGCCATTTGTAGAGGTTCCTACACCACGCTGGATCTGAATATTATCCACAGAAGATGCGAAATCAGGCAAATCAACAAAATAACTTCCCTGACTTTCTGTGTCGTTGTAAGGAATGCCATTAATGGTAACATTCACCCTAGAATTATCAGAACCACGGATACGGATTCCGGTATAGCCCACGCCAGCTCCGGCATCTGAATAAGTAACCACGCCGGGTGTTTGATCCAGTAGGTAAGTTAAATCCTGTCCGAAATTATTTTTTTCCAGATCCTCTTTAGAAAGGTTTTTAAAAGTGGTAGCTGAATTTTCAGAAGCTCTGGTGGCATTCACTATTACCTCGTCTGCCAGTAAAGTAGATTCAGAAATTTTGATATCTAAATCTTTGTCTCCATTGATCTCTACCATAAACTGTTTAGTTTGATAACCAACGAAACTTACTTTTAAAGTGTAGGTTCCCTTTTTTAGATTTTTAAACTCATAAATGCCATTAGCATTGGTTTGAGCAAATAAATTGTTGAGGCTTAGATTAGCACCCGAAACGATTAAATTATCTTGTTGAGAAATGACATTTCCCTTTAGGGAAAACTGTGCCCATAAAAGAAAAGGGCAAAATAAAGCGATAATTATCGCAAGTAAAAACTTTTTCAATGTGTAATTTTTTTAAGTTAAACCACCCAGTGGTAGGGGTATACCACCTTCGTAAAATTTTTAACTTATACCTATTCCCTACGCCGGCATTATCCGGATCAGGTGCATTTAAAAGTTGAAAGTTGTGAGTTGAAAGTTAAAAGTTTAACACTTTTCACTTTTTCCTTTTCACTTTTTCCTTTCAAATTGGGTATGATCTCAGCCTGTTTTTGTATTTGTGAAGGATTTTAGCTAGCATGCAATCCTTTTTTTAACACAAACAAGGCACCCCTTATTGATGGCGCAAATATAGAAGTATATTTTAATTAATGAAAACGGATAGAAATATTATAAACTGTTAAAAGTATACACCTTTTCTGGCGTGATGCAATGATTGAGCGGTATATCAAACTCATTGATATCGAGAATTTCTTTTTCAGGACCAAACAAGGATAACCCGATTTTTAAAGTGTTAGTATTGCATGTTTTCAAGAAACGGTCATAAAAACCACCTCCATAGCCAATTCTGTGCCCTTTTTCATCAAAGGTTAAGAGGGGAATAAAAACGGCATCTATTAAATTAATAGGAACAGTTTTACCATAAAGTGGTTCGGGTATTTGATAGCTGTTTTTTATAAGAATAGTATGTTCATGGTCAAATAATATATGCTCCATACTGGAGTCTTTAAAATTTGTGCGTGGAACTACTATGTTTAAATCTGGAAATTTGGATTTGAAAAAGGAAAGGATTTCAAAAGTATCCACTTCATTTTTTCCATTGATGGGAAGAAATAAGTGAACATAATTAAATGCTGACCAATTAAAATTATTTAATTGAGCTACTATTAGATCGTTTAATTGCCAAAACTCACTTTTTGAAAGAGCGAGTCTTTTTTGGAGATAAGCTGTTCTGTATTGTTGTTTAACCAATGGGTTAGAATATACCTATGAATATTTAAGTGAGATTTTAAAAATGTTTCTTAAAGTTATAAAAAAGCCTGTAAAAACAAACGGCCTCAAATTCTTTTCAGAAATGAGACCGCTTTATCAACCTAAACCTAAACTTATATATGAAAAACTCTTCTTTAAACCTTTGTTAAAATCCAATTTAAGGCTTTTATGCCTCTTGTATTTGGGAGTGCAAAGGTATTATTAATTATTTAAAAAAGAAACGACATAATCAAAAAAATATTGTTTTGAAGAATAAAAATAATTGTTTCAAGATAGCGACTAAAAATAAAAGATTTAAAGTCAAGATGAATTGTAACCAAAAAGTTATATTGTTTTGATTGACTGGCTTTTATAAGTGGATTTTTTGAGCAGACAGAAAATATATTCTGGATAATATGATTTACATGTTGG
The DNA here is from genome assembly GCA_039918235.1 of Pelobium sp. Lineage (GTDB taxonomy): Bacteria > Bacteroidota > Bacteroidia > Sphingobacteriales > Sphingobacteriaceae > Pseudopedobacter. The sequence continues at coordinate 30,359 of JBDSHZ010000087.1, read as the reverse complement.
TGTAAATTTATCAGAATAAATAATTGTCTTGATTAGTTTTTATAATTGCGCAATAATATCTGCTCAGCACAAAACTCATATTCATGCGCTTGATTAGAGCACACGATCACCAATCTGTTGGTAGTAAATCTCGAAACTAAATTTTTGTACCATTTAATTCCTTCTTCATCTAAATTAGCAGTTGGTTCATCAAGTAAAAGCATGCAGGTATCCGAACAAAAAGCTAAGATTAATTTAACTCTTTGTTTCATTCCTGATGAAAAATACTTGAGCTGTTTATTTTTGCTACTTGCCATGTTGAGCAAACTCACAAGTTCGAGATTGGATAAATTATCTTTTCTTTTTTTAAATTTAAAATGAAAATCAAGAATTTCTAAAAGCGTAAACTCCTCAATGAGCTCCAAATAGGGTGCAGCCATGCTCAATTGTTCAAAAACCTGCTCAACGGGTATTTCCTTGTTGTTAACTTGGTAAGTTAAACTTCCGGTACTTTGGCTAAGGGAGCCTGAGATGACTTGTAGAAGTGTTGATTTTCCAGACCCATTTATCCCTAAAATGGCATAAGAAATGCCAGACTTAAAGGAATAATTAATATTTCTAAAGATCCACTCCTGGTTAAATCTTCGGCCTATCTGCTCCAGAATTACCTCCATCTATCTTAGGAATTACCGAAACTCTTCATCACACCTTTATTAGAGTTGCGGATAAAGTTGATGATTTCATCTCTTTCTTCTGACGGCTTAAACTCAGCTTCAATAATATCCAATGCCTTGGTGACATTATTATGTTTTACAAATAAAATACGATAGATTTCTTGAATTTCATTGATTTTCTCGGGTGTAAACCCTCTTCTTCTTAAACCAACAGAATTTATACCTGCATATGAAAGTGGCTCGCGGGCAACTTTTACATAAGGAGGAATATCTTTTCTCACTAAAGAACCACCAGTTACAAATGAGTACGATCCTACTTTACAGAATTGATGTATAGCAACCATTCCAGCTAAAACTACATTATCGCCAATGGTAATATGCCCCGCAAGCGTGGTGTTATTAGAAAAAATACAGTTATCTCCCACCTCACAATCGTGTGCAACGTGGCAATAAGCCATCAATAGGCAGTTTTTCCCAATCTTGGTTTCCCATTTATCAGCTGTGCCACGGTTAATGGTAACATATTCTCTGATGGTGGTATTATCTCCAATGACAGCGGTTGTTTCTTCCCCAGCGTATTTCAGATCCTGCGGAATGGCAGAGATAACTGCACCGGGAAAAATCCTGCAATTTTTTCCGATTCTTGCACCGTCCATAATGGTTACGCTTGAACCAATCCAAGTTCCTTCACCAATCACTACATCTTTATGAATCACAGCAAATGGATCAATAACTACGCTATTGGCTATTTTTGCCTGTGGGTGTATATATGCTAAAGGTTGTATCATCCTGCTGTTTCTGTTTCTTTATATCTAGATATCTGAGCCATCATTTCTGCTTCCACTACTATTTTTTCTCCTACCATTCCAACGCCTTTCATCTGTGCAATTCCTCTTCTAATGGGTTCCATTAAATCGCATCTGAAAATAATGGTATCGCCAGGTAAAACCTGCGCCCTAAATCTTACATTATCAATTTTCAAAAAGTAAGTGAGGTAATTGCTAGGATCAGGAACAGTGCTCAATACCAAAATCCCTCCTGTTTGCGCCATAGCTTCTAATTGAATTACGCCGGGCATTACAGGTGCTCCAGGGAAATGTCCTTTAAAGAACTCCTCGTTCATGGTAACGTTTTTTACGCCTACAACGTATGTTTTGGTGAGCTCTAAAATTTTATCTATGAAAAGAAAAGGCTGTCTATGAGGCAAAATGTTCATGATGGCAACAATATCATATAAAGGCTTTACTGTTGGATCATATAGATGCTGTACTTTTTTCTTTTTGTCTTTCTTTATTGCTGCTTTTATCTTTTTTGCAAAAGCTACGTTGGCCGCATGACCGGGCCTAGCTGCCATAACATGGCCTTTAATAGGCGTACCAATTAAAGCTAAGTCACCAATCATGTCTAATAATTTATGACGGGCAGGCTCATTTTGATAACGTAATTCAATATTATTTAAAATTCCCTCTCGGGCAACTTTAATTTCTTCTCTATTAAATGCTTTAGCTAAATCTTTTAATTCCTGATCATCAATCTCGTGGTCAACAATTACAATGGCATTATTAATATCACCACCTTTGATGAGGTTATGCTTTAAAAGCATTTCTAATTCATGAAGAAAAACAAAAGTTCTACAGGAGGCAATCTCATCTTTAAATTCAGAAATTGAAGTAATGGTAGAATGTTGGCTTCCAAGTACAGGGGAGTTATAATCTACCATACAGGTAAATCTATAGTCATCCAAAGGCATGGCTACCATTTCTACTTTTCTATCATCTTCAGAATAATGGATGTTATGAGGGATATGATAATATTCTCTTTCCGATTCCTGTTCTTTAAACCCAACTGATTCTATTGCATTCACAAATTCAATGGCACTTCCATCCATAATTGGCACTTCACCGCCATTTAGCTCAATCATTACATTGTCTACCTCACAGCCCACTAATGAAGCTAAAACATGCTCTGTTGTGCTTACGCTTGCGCCGTTTTGTGTTAAAGTGGTACTTCTGGAAGTGTCAGAAACATTATCAACGTCAGCATCAATAATTGGCTCTCCCGGTAAATCAACTCTTTTAAATTTATAACCGTGATTATCTGGGGCTGGCTTAAAAGTTAACGTTACTTCAGCACCTGTATGTAACCCAACACCTGTTACGCTTACTTCTAATTTTATTGTTCTTTGCCTAAGATTCATTTTATATTTTAAGTATGATTAATAGCTTTTTGCTGAAGCTCAATTAAAGCTTTTTGCAATTCCTCTATCTTTCTTTCCATTTCTGGCAATCTTTGAATAATTACTTGTGAACGCATATAACTCTGATAGCTAGTTGCAGGTGCGCCACCCCATTTTTTGCCTTCTTCTTCAATTGATTTATTGATTCCGGATTTAGCTTGTATTTGTGTCCCTTTTGCTAAAGTAACGTGTCCTACTACACCAACCTGACCACCTATTATACTGCTTTCGCCAATTTTTGCGCTGCCTGATATTCCCGTTTGAGAAGCAATCACTGTGTTTTGGCCAATTTCCGCATTATGGGCAATCTGTATCAAGTTATCTAATTTAACTCCTTTTCTGATAATTGTTGAACCCATTGTGGCCCTATCTATACAGGTATTTGTACCAATTTCTACATCATCTTCAATAATTACATTCCCTATCTGACTCACTTTTTTGTATGTTCCATCAGCTTGAGGTGCAAAACCAAAACCGTCACTACCTATTACCGTACTGGCATGAATAGTTACCTTATTGCCAATAATACAGTCGTGATAAATTTTAACACCCGAATGAAGAGCAGCGTTTTCTCCAATTTTCACATCATCGCCAATATAACACTGAGGAAATATTTTGGTGCCATCTCCTATTAAAGCATTTGCACCAATGTAAGTGAATGCACCAATATAAACGTCTTTCCCAATTTTTGCATCAGGGTGTACAAAACTGGGCTGTTCTATACCTTTCTTGTCTAATTTTAAGCTGTTATATTTTTCTAAAAGCACAGAAAAGCTGATGTACGCATCCTTAACCCTAATAATTGTTGGGTGTAATGACTTATCAATGACTAAATCTTCATTTACAATGACCACGGAGGCCTCTGTAGTATAAAGAAAAGCTTCATATTTTGGGTTTGACATAAAAGACAATGAGCCTTCCTGTGCTTCCTCTATTTTAGCCAACTGAAAAACCTTTACATCAGGGTTACCTTCTATAGTGCCATTCAACAATAAGCTCACCTCTTTTGCGGTAAATTGCATTTCCAAAATTAAAGAAAATATTAAATGAACAAATTGTTAAGTTAATAATAAGTAAATCTTAATCATATTTAGTATAACATAAGATGTTTTTTGTTACCGTTTTTGACAAAGCTTCTAAGTTATGATTGTCTGATGCGGTGGCAATATCCTGCAAACTGCCGTCTTTCATTAAAACATTAATTCTGCTGTTTCCAGTTTTGTAAGCCATATTATTGATGGTATCCGTAAAAACAAAATAAGATGAATCATCCTCGTGAATACCTAGGTGCTCAACAACATCTTTAATGAGTTTGTTTACCTTTTCCTCATCCGGCATTTCATAACTGATTTCAACCTTGTAAAGGTTTCGGTTTATTAAATTAGCACACAAAGTACTTAAAATAAAGTCGTCATGAGATTTCCAAACTTTTACAGAACTCATAATGTCATGATCATCCAGCTGAGAAAAAAATTGAAGATGCCGGCCGTCTTCAAAAAAGTCCTTTTCTGTTATTTCATTATAAAGAAAATGTTTTAAAGCCGGAGTTGCAAATAGTTCTGCTCCTAAAACAGCCAACGCTCTGGCTCTTTCTAAAATTTTAACCAATAATTGCTCAGCTGCAATTACTGTTTTATGGAGATAAACTTGCCAATACATCAATCTACGGGCTATTAGAAATTTCTCAATAGAATAAATCCCCTTTTCTTCCACCACCAAATTATCATTTTTAATATTGATCAATTTTATAATCCTATCAGAACTCACCATGCCCTCTGTTACTCCACTAAAAAAACTATCCCGGTTTAAATAATCTAACCTATCCAAATCTAATTGACCAGAAATTAATTGGAATAAAAATTTTTTCTCATACTGATTATTAAAAATTTTAATGGCCAGCGCCAGTTGCCCGTTAAATTCAGTATTTAAATTGGCCATTAATAAATGGCTGATTTTCTCATGAGAAACGCCATCAACAATGGTGTGTTCCAGGGCATGAGAAAATGGCCCATGACCAATATCATGCAATAAAATAGCAATGCAGGCTGCCTCTTCTTCGGTTTTTGTAATTTCATGCCCTTTATTTTGCAGATGCTCAATAGCTAAGCACATCAGGTGCATGGCACCTAAAGCATGGTGAAACCTGGTATGTAAAGCGCCAGGATAAACCAAATGCGTCATCCCTAATTGCTTAATGTATCTTAACCTTTGAAAATAAGGATGTTCAATCAAATCAAACAATAAAGGAGTTTTAATACTGATGAATCCGTAAACAGGGTCGTTAATTATTTTATTCTTATTCAAGGCAAATCATTTATAAGGCACAAATTTTGTTAATTTTATGCTCGCTGACAATTTTCAGCAAATATTGAGAAATTCTCAAGATAATCATTTAAACAGAATAAAAATTATATGCAAAGCGCAAATATATTGTGGGCCGACGATGAAATTGACCTATTGAAACCACATATCCTTTTTCTTACTGAAAAAGGATATAAAATAGATACTGCCACTAACGGAAGAGATGCTTTAGATATTTTTAAGACCAAAGATTTTGACATTGTTTTTCTGGATGAAAACATGCCAGGATTAACAGGTTTGGAGACTTTGATGAGTATTAAAACTTTAAATCCAGATGTGCCGGTAGTGATGATTACCAAAAGCGAGGAAGAATACCTGATGGAAGATGCGATTGGTTTTAAGATTGATGATTATTTGATTAAACCGGTAAACCCGAAACAGATTTTACTCACCTTAAAAAAACTGATTGATAATAAAAGATTGGTGAGTGAAAAAACTTCTATGGCTTATCAACAGGATTTCAGAACCTTAGGCATGACCTTAAATGATAACCTAAGTTTTCAGGAATGGATTGATGTTTATAAGAAACTGGTTTTTTGGGAGCTGGAATTGGAGCAGTTGGAGGATGCAGGAATGCATGAGATACTCACTATGCAAAAAGCAGAGGCAAATGCTCAGTTCTGCAAATTTGTAGAGAAAAATTATCTCGGATGGATAAAAGATCAGGATAATGCCCCTATATTTTCTCACCAGCTTTTCAAGAAAAAGGTATTTCCTACATTAAGTGAACAAACCCCTACTTTTTTTATACTTATTGATAACCTCAGGTATGATCAGTGGAGAATCATCAATCCTATAATTGCTGATTATTTTAGGTTAGAAGAGGAGGAGACCTATTTTAGTATTCTTCCAACTGCTACCCAATATGCCAGAAATGCTATTTTTTCAGGTCTGATGCCTTCAGAAATGGAAAAGCGTTTTCCAGATATGTGGCAGAATGATGAAGATGAAGGAGGTAAAAACCTCTTCGAAGAGAAATTTTTAGAAGATCAGATTAAGCGTTCTTTAAAGAAGGATATTAAATTTTCCTATCACAAAATCTTAAATTATGATCAGGGTAAAGATTTAAATGAGTCGTTGAGTAAACTCATGGATAATGACCTTAATGCCATTGTTTATAATTTTGTGGATATGCTTTCGCATGCCCGTACAGATATGCAGATGATTAGAGAACTAGCTAATGACGATGCAGCTTACCGATCACTCACGCTGTCATGGTTTGAACATTCTCCGCTATTAGAACTGATAAAAAAACTTTCTCAAAAGAGGGTAAAACTAATGATCACTACAGATCATGGAACCATCAGGGTAAAGCATCCAAGTAAGGTAATAGGCGATAGGAATACAAATTCAAACCTGAGGTATAAACAAGGCAAAAACCTTAATTTTAGTCCAAAGGAAGTTTTTCAGGTAAAAAACCCTATTGATGCGATGTTGCCTAAATTACATGTGAGCTCTAGCTATATTTTTGCAAAGGAGGACAGTTATTTTGTCTATCAGAACAACTACAATCAGTTTGTGAATTATTTTAATGAAACTTTTCAGCATGGTGGAATTTCATTGGAAGAGATGGTGATTCCGTTTGTTACCTATAAAAATAAGTAAGTTTATTTTTTAATGAAAATCATCGTTAAGAATATTCAAGCCCTGCCCAAAGCAGTAGAAGAGTTGCTTTCTTTTGCTGGTGATACCAAAATATTTTTATTTTATGGAGAAATGGGAGCTGGTAAAACCACATTTATCAATTCAATTTGTAAGAAATTAGGGACAGAAGATCATACTTCCAGTCCTACGTTTTCTATTGTGAATGAGTATGAAACTACCAAAGGTTCAATTTTTCATTTCGATTTTTATCGGTTAAAAAATCAGAATGAAGCATTAGATTTAGGATATGAAGATTATTTTTACTCTGGAAACTATTGTATGGTGGAATGGCCTGAAAAAATCTCTGACTTATTGCCAGCTCATTATATAAAAATAAATATGAAGGCAGTTGATGAAAATGAGCGTCTGATTCTTTTAGAGAAAATCTAATTAAATCTTTAAGGCTATAGTTAAATAAAATTATATAAATTGGTTTAAAAATTCTTTCAAAAGCGATAGTAAAAATCTATGGGTTCAAAATTGATGGGTGGTTTTACAGAGGTTGCCAGACAGGCAATGATGCAGACTCAGGAAGTGCTAGAGGAGACTAAGGCTAAAAAAAATAATCTTTACATAGGAATTCCTAAAGAAACTTCTTTTCAAGAAAACAGAATTGCACTTACACCACTATCTGTTGCTCTTTTGGTAAATAACGGCCATCAAGTAATTATTGAGGCCGGTGCAGGAATGGCAGCCAATTTTAGTGACCATAACTACAGCGAACAAGGGGCAAAAATTGTTCACGATACCAAAGAGGTTTATCAAGCCGATATCATCATCAAAATTGCGCCACCAACGATGGAAGAAATTGAAATGATGAAACACGGTCAGATTCTTTTTTCAGCTTTGCAGATGGCCATTTTAAAGAAAGAATATGTTACTGCACTTTTAAACAAAAAAGTTACTGCATTAGCATTTGAATACTTAAGAGACGATGGAAATGTGCTGAGCGTAGTAAGAGCAATGAGTGAAATTGTGGGTGCAACCTCTATTTTAATTGCTGCAGAATATGTGAGCAATGTATTTGGTGGCAAGGGCTTAATGCTTGGGGGGGTTACCGGTGTGCCTCCAACAGAAATCGTAATTTTAGGAGCTGGAACAGTAGGAGAATATGCCGCTAGAACAGCCATTGGCTTAGGAGCAGAAGTGAAAGTTTTCGACTCATCTTTATACCGTTTGAGGCGTTTACAAAATAACATAGGAAGCAGGGTTTTTACCTCTGTGATGCAACCGATAGTACTAGAAAAAGCTTTAACAACATGTGATGTAGTGATTGGTGCAATTAGGGCAGACCATGGTAGAAGCCCTTGCGTGGTTTCTGAAGAAACGGTCTCTAACATGAAGCCCAATTCTGTAATTATTGATGTAAGCATAGATCAAGGCGGTTGTTTTGAGACTTCAGAAGTCACCAATCATAAGAATCCAATTTTTAGAAAGCATGATGTGATTCATTATTGTGTACCTAATATTGCATCAAGAGTAAGCCGTACTGCAACTTATGCCTTAACCAATATTTTCACTCCTATTTTAATTGATATAGGTGAGATGGGGGGCATTATGAAACTGATTTGGGAAAAATCTGGTATAAGAAATGCAGTATACATTTATCAAGGGTCTTTAACCAATAAGGATTTGGCCAGCAGATTTGAATTACCTCATAAAGACTTAAACTTATTAATGGTAAGCAAACAATGAATTACATGAGGTATAAAAATAAAGTAAAAGATTATTTGAACATACTTAAAGAGACATTTAATGCCTTTTTAGATGATAAAGGCTTAAAATTAAGTGCTTCTTTAGCCTACTATACCATATTTTCATTAGCGCCAATGTTGATTGTGCTCCTATCTATTGGAGGTATTTTCTACGGTCAGGAAGCATTGCAAGGAAGAGTTTTCTCTCAAATCAATGATTTTATTGGAAACGAAGCCGCATTGCAGATACAGGAGATGTTGCAGAAACTTGCTTTATCTGGTAAAAGTAATGTAGCAATAGTGACTGGTATTGTGACCTTAATTATAGGTGCATCAGGAATATTTGTCGAGATTCAAGATTCTATCAATCAGATTTGGAGAGTGAAGGCAGTTCCAAAAAAGGGTTGGCTTAAGCTGATAATTAATAGGGTCCTTTCTCTTTCTATGGTTGCTAGTTTAGGTTTTATCCTGATTGTTTCCTTGCTCATTAATAGTTTAGTATTAGCGTTTAGTGATGTTTTAACAAGATTTCTACCAGATTTTACTCTTATTTTTATTGATGTAATCAATCTAGGAATCACATTTATTGTGCTGATGAGTTTATTTGGCGTTATTTACAAAGTACTGCCAGATGTTGAAATTACCTGGAAGCAAGTGAAAGCAGGTGCGTTTTTTACTGCATTATTATTCATGTTAGGGAAATACCTTATTGGACTTTACATTAAATATGCTGCTGTTGGTGATATTTATGGTTCTGCAGGTACAGTAGTCATCATTGCAGTATGGGTTTATTATTCTGCGGCCATATTGTTTTTTGGGGCGGAGTTTACCTGGGCTTTTGCAAAAGTAAATGGAGACATTATCAAGCCTTCTAAGCATGCAGTTTCTGTAAAGCAAATAGAGATTGAGCAAGGTAAAAAACCTGTTGATCTCAATCAGTAAACATGTTATTAAGACATTTATTTATAATTCTTTATTTTTCTTTTGCACCAGTTCAGCAGGAAGAATTAATTGTTGTTTCTTCTTTAAATGAGTATAAAATTCAGGTAAAGAATAATCCCGATCTTCAACTCCTAGAAATCAAAAAATATATACCAGCGGTACATTTAGATATTAAATATGCCACCAAAGCTAATTTCTCAGGGGTGGCAGTTTATAGCCAAGCCAGCGCTTTTGCCCGCAAACCTGTGGTGGAAGCTTTGCTGAAAATTCAGAAGGAATTGAAAAAAGAAGGAATTGGTCTAAAAATATTTGATGCTTACCGACCTTATTCCGTTACTGTTAAATTTTGGAAAGTTACACCCATTGATAAAAAGGAATTTGTAGCCAATCCTAAAACTGGATCCAGACATAATAGAGGTTGTGCAGTTGATCTTACCCTTATCAATTTAAAATCCGGGAAAGAACTGGAAATGCCTACTCCTTATGACAGTTTTGCCAAAGAAGCTTCTCCAACTTATCAGGATATTTCACCTATTCAAAAGAAAAACCGTGACTTCCTCATTAATATAATGGAAAGGAATGGCTTTAAAGTAATTAAGAATGAATGGTGGCATTTTGATTTCCGTGGATGGGAGAAGTTTCCTTTAATGGACATCCCTTTCGAAAAATTATAATAAGCTGTAAAATTAATAGCATTAAATTTTAAAACGCTTCTCCAACTTTTTTCTTTTTCTTTTTTATCCTATTCAGCCACATCATCACACCGGTTACAGGAAATGTAAGCGTAAGCAAAACAATTATAAAATTAATGATTTTACTGGTTAAGCCAAATACCTCTCCTGTATGTATAGGTTTAATATAGGATCTGATTTTTTGCCCGATATTCTTATCGGCGAAAGCCAATTGGCCCAAAATTTTTCCAGAATACTGATCTAAATAATAGGTGTCACTTTTATTAGGTGAATCATGATGATAGGATACGTTAACTGAAATTGCATCTTTCTCCTCTTTAGGCATCCTAATATTTACACTTTCTGCATCCTGAAAATTAGCAGTTAAAATGGTTTGAAGCTTGTTATAGGGTAGGTTATGGTAGCCTATTTCTTTAAGTTGGGATTGAGGAGGTTTCGGACTTTCGGTTGATGAACCTGTTAAGGTAAATATTCCTTTGTTGATCCAATTAAAAGACATCACTAAACCAGTCATCACAATCACAATTAGAAAAACGGAGGTGTAAAATCCGGTAACAATATGAAGGTCATGAGTAAGTCGCTTGGTAGTGCCGTTCCATTTTATTTTTAACCTTTGTTTTAGGATAGCTTTGTTTTTTGGCCACCATAATATTAGTCCGGTGAGTAAAATAAAGAAAAAGAAAAACGAAGAATAGCTCATGATATAATGGCCAACACCTTCTTTTCTGCTCAATAAAAAACGATGAATCATCTCCACTTTTTTAAAGAAGGATTCTCTTTTATTTTCAACATCCAATACCTTCCCATTGTATGGATTGATGTAAACAGTAAGACTAACACCGCCTTTTCCTCTTTGTGGTGGCTTTTGCCCATTTTTTACTTCACCTTTAGCTTTTTCCTCGGGAGCAGCAATACTGATCTCTACACTTCTGTTTTTATCACTATAAGTTTTAATGTTTGCAACTTTAAAGTTTTTTCCTTCTGTGGCTGCGGTTTTTATTAAAACATCCAAAGAGAGCTGTTTTTCTTTAGCTTCCACATAATACCGCTCTGAGTGAATGAAGTGATTAATTTCATCCTCAAAAACCATGATGGATCCTGTTAAACAGGCAATCATGATAAAAATACCTGCTGCAAGGCTAAGGTACAGGTGGATATTTCTAAAGAGCTTTTTCATAAAATTAAAAAACAGACCGAAATTGGTAAACTCCGGTCTGCTAAAAAATAAGGTGATTTAAAATTTATAAGTTAAAGTAGTAGAAAACTGGCGTGGATTAATTGGGTTTACGCTATAGTTTTCATGAATATTATAATTGAGCACATCACTAAGATTTGAAACTTTGGCCAGTAATGAAAACTTTTTGAATGCATAACCAGCTGAAAGATCAAAAGTGGCGTAACCATCAACCGGAACTATTCTGCTTTCTGTTTGAGACTGGCCAATTTTATTGTTCCAACCTGCAAATCTGTTACCGGTATAAAAGGCTGAAGCCCCTAATTTTAAACCCTTGATTTTACCTTGATTAAAGGTGTAAAACAAGCTTCCATTAGCAGTATGAGGTACATTTCTAACAAACTGCTCTCCTTCAATAGGACTATTTTTAGTGCCAGGAGATTTTGTAAATCGCATAAAATTATAGCTGTAGCCTGCCATAAAATTAAGCTGACCAATTATTTTTCCGCTTAAATCTATTTCTAGGCCATCACTTGTAGTTTGTCCTAAAAATTCTTTCAGTTGGTTATTGTTATTTGGGGTAGTTCCATTTGCCTCAAATTCTGCCACTTGGTTAGTATTGTTGTTCACAATTTTATAGAGCGTGAAGTTTGCAGAAAACCTGTTTTGAAAAAGGTCTTTTTTAATACCTACTTCATATTGATCAATAATTGATGGCGTTAAATTATTAAAGTAAACGTCTGTACCTGAATTTATTTCGAAGCTATTAGCGTAGCTCGCAAAAAGAGAAGTGGTTTTATTAGGTTGATACACTAATCCAAATCTTGGTGAGAATGCATCATCATTTTTTGCACCAGTAGCATTTATAGTTTCAGCACCAGTTTGTACATCTTTTTCCGTTTTGTCTGCAATTTTTTGGTAACTGTATCTTAAACCCAAAAGCACTTTAAACTTACTTCCTAAATCAATTAAATCCTGTGCATAAATCCCGAAACGATAGGTGGGAGATTTTGTTGTGGTTAATAAAGTGGTAGTTGGCTCATCTGTACGAGCAGTAAATTTTGAAGGATCAAGAATATTAATGGTATCATAAGCTGCTAAAGATTGATAACCATTACTTTTTGTGATATAGCTATCCGCGTCTGTACCGGTTAGCAAATGATGAACAATCTTACCAGTGCTGAACTTTCCAGTTAAATTAAGCTGACCATTAAAATAATCTTCATAAGAATTTGCTCTGGTAACGTTTCTGGCCCAGTCTCCGTTTTCTTTGGCTTGGATTCTTTCTGTTGAGAAATAGTCACGGTCATAATTCTGATAACCGGTGATAAAATTCAATTTCCAGTTTGTGTTTAGCTCATGATCAACAGTTAAAGAAGTAGTAGTTTGATTTACGTTATTAAAAGCCCAAGGCGTATTAAAAGAAGAACTTCTGTTAATTGTAGTAGGGATTTTACTATTTAATGTACCAATTCCAAAATCGGGTGTGTTATCATATTTAAGGTAATCAGCCTGAAGCAATACTTCAGTTTTCTTTCCTAATTTATAGAGTAGGGATGGGTTTACATAAACTTTATCTGAGGAAACGTTGTTCCTGAAACTCCCTGCGTTTTCATAAGTACCAACTACTCTAAATGCTAAGTCTTTAGAAATAGGACCATAAAAATCAGCGATTGGCTTGTACATATCATAACTTCCAGCTCTTAAAGAAACCTCTCCGCCATAATTAAATTTAGGTTTTTTAGTTACCAAATTCACCACTGCACCCGAGCTCACATTACCATATAATAAAGCGGCACTTCCTTTTAAAACTTCAACACTTTCTAAAGTGGATGCTTCTGGCATTACAGATGTACTTACACCTGAACCGTTCTTTAAAATACTGTTTTTTCCTAAGCTATATCCCCTTGAATAAAAGGATTCAGAAGTACTTCCTCTTGCTGTTCCCAATGCAACACCGTTTACATTTTGGATAATATCACTGAGTTTGTTCACTTGTTGATCTGCAATTAACTCATGGTCTATGATGGTAACGCTTTGAGGTAAATCAAATGTCTTAATGCCAGATTTCCCCACAGAAACAGGACTTTCATTGATGGTTTTTCTGGAAGTTACGGTTACCTCGTTCAAATTTTGAGCATCTACCTGAACATTGAAGTTGAAACCATCAATGTTTTTATCAAGGTTAATTTGTTTTTCAATGGTATTAGCTCCAGTAACTTTTATGCTGATGATATAATTTCCTTCAGCTAAATTGACGAATTTATATTGTCCATTTTCATTAGTTAAAGTGGTTTTTTGTTTTGGATTTAAAGAGACCATTGCACCTTCAACTGGCTTGTTATTTTGGGTTACCGTTCCTGAAATCTCAAATTTGTTCGTTTCCTGAGCGAAAAGATTACTGAGTGATATACTCAGCAAAAAAATTAAAGAGAGTGAAATTTTAGTCATATATTTTTTCATTACTATTCTTATTAAGATTAATTCTAAAGAGCGACAAAGAAAAGACAAATCTACCAAACAAGCAAATTTAATTTAGATTAATTATAAATAAGATTTTTTGAGTTAATTTATGGCTTGAATCAGGTGCTGAAGGGCTGAAACATCATGATTTGCAGTAATGACCAAACGATGTATTAGGGCACTAGTAGGGTTTGGATAGGGGAATGCGGTATATAATATCCCTGGCTTTTGTAATTTATATATGATTTCTGGATTTAAAATCTGAATCACAGGAAAGTTCTCCTGCCAGAAAAAATCATTCTTATTCAAATTTAGATTGAGAAAATCCAGATTAGCTTTTAACTTTTCTTGCGCTATTTTGATGATTTCTGATCCATTTAGATAAGTATATAAACTTGCAGGACTACATGGCGATGCGCCGTTGAAAGTAGCAGTATTTTTTAATTCATCTATTAAATATTCATCTCCCAATACTACACCGGCATCCAAGCTTAATCCTTTTGCAAAAGAACCGCAATAAATTATTGTGATATTTTGAAAATTAAGCGGTAAAGTTTTCCGCCATTCCTGCTCTAAAATGCCAAATCCATGAGAATGATCCAATAATAACAAAATATTTTTTGAGGGTAAAATCTGGCTTAAAGCCGAGAAATCAAAAATTTGAGGAATAATATTATTCACTGAATTACTGACCAGTAAAAAATTTGTTTGCTGAGAAAGGTTGATGTAATTGATGGCATCATTAATTTTTAATATCGCAACATCATTTTGCATCAGTGCAGGATGCGCATCATTGATATAAATTAATGTTCTGTTTTTTGAAAAGGTTTCTACGGCAACTTGGGCCGCTAACCAGCCACTAGAAAATGTGACGGCAGCCTCTCTATCATAATTTATTGCCAACTGTCGCTCAGCTTCTTGATAGATGGATAAGCGGATATTATTGTTTCTTGAAGCGCCATTGTTCAGTCCCCATTGGTCCAATCCATCTTTAAATAATTGCAGATATGCTTGATTATAATTGAGCCCTAAATAAGAAGTTCCACCAAAAAATAAGTGATTTTTAGCTTTGATTTTTAAAAGGGATTGATAACCTGAAGGAATGAAAATGGGTTCCATTAAATTTCTGTGGTATGGTTTGAAGCACCGTAGCGATGAACCTTCAATTTTACTTTTTCTCCTTTAATCCTGAGCTCAAAGATGAAATCATAATCATCTTCTGATAAATTTTTCAAATCTGTTTCGGCTCCTAAAGCTTTTACAATTGGCAATACCGTATTAGAATGCGCAACAATTAATATATTTTTTCCCGCAGGCAAAGCTTTAATTTTCTCAGCAAATGCATTAGAATTCGCACCATTGTAAGTCTGCACTTCTACTAAACGATTATTGGCTGTTGGTAATGCCGTTTGCTTTGTCCGGTTATAAGGAGTGGAAAAAATATAGCTGATTTTTTCTTTTGATAACAATGCTTTTAAAGCATTTGCTCTTTGATTGCCAATTGCCGTTAATGCAGGATCAAGATTTTTAGGATCGCTAGTTTCTTTTTCTCCATGGCGTACCACCCAGATTTTAGTTGCCTTTTGAGCAAAGCTTTGGATATTTAATGCCAGCAACAGCAATAAAATACTGAACATTCTTTTCATTCCACTAATGTAATTATAAAGCTTGAAGGATGGAAAGAGATATTTCGGTATTTCTCTATTTCATTATTGATTATATAGTTTTTTGCTCAGCTTCCTATATCATTTCCGGTTTCATCACATAATTCCATCCATCCGTCACAAAATATTTAGGAAACAAGGAATAGGCTATAACCTTGTAACATAAAATTAAGATGATGAAAACAGTATTTACCACTATACTACTATTATGTAGTTTCTTATTATTGAGTGCGCAGCACTTAAGTTTAAAAGGAAGCATTATTGATTCTTTAAGTCAGCAGCCTTTAAGCTACGCAACCATAAGCCTAAATAGTAATGATAAGATTTTAAAAAGTATGCTCAGTGATGAACAGGGCAATTTTGAATTTACAGCACTGGAAGCTAAAGAATACCAGCTCAGTTTTGTTAACATGGGTTATTTACCTAAAGATATCGCTGCAGATTTGAGAAAACTGAATAACCCCTTACTTGATATGGGCATAATAAAGCTGGTCATTAATAAGCAACAGTTAAAAGAAGTAGTAATTACAGTTGCTAAACCATTGGTGAAACAAGAAGCAGACCGTATCAGCTACGATTTACAGACCGACCCAGAGAGCAAGGCAAAAAATGTTTTGGAGATGATGAAAAAAGTGCCATTGCTTTCGCTGGATGCAGAGGATAATATCCAACTAAAAGGGAGTGGAAGTTTTAAAATCCTGATCAATGGAAAACCATCAGGATTAATAGAGCGAAATCCAAAAGAAGTATTGCGGAGCATGCCAGCTTCCAGCATTGAAAAAATTGAAGTCATTACTACACCGCCTGCTAAATATGATGGAGAAGGTTTGGCAGGGATCATCAATATCATTACGCACAAAGATGTGGCAAACGGTTACAATGCCTCTATGAATGCTAAACAAAGTTTCGTAACTGGCGGACCTAGTATAGGAGGTTCTTACACCTTTAAAAGCGGAAAGTTAGGTATTACGAGCTATGGTGGTTTAGCAGCTTATCAACAGCCCATGACCATCCAAAGTTTTAACAGGGAAACTTCAGGGAGTAACGCCAATACGCTTTATCAGAATGGGGAGCGGAGCAACCATAGTAGAAACGGATACATCAATGCCGAGCTGAGCTATGAGTTAGACAGCCTCAACCTCATCTCCGGACAGTTAGGATATAATCAAAGCCATTCTTTTAATGCCGCTATTCAGTATTCAGAAACTATTGAAGGTGATGTTTTGCAGCAACGTTACAGTTTAGGTACCGTTGGCGAGGGCAATGGAGATGGACTGGACCTTGCCATTAATTACCAATTGGGTTTTAAATCCAACAAAAATAGAATGCTCACCTTCTCCTACCGTTATTTTAAATATAAAAATAGCAGTGACGATGGTTTGGCAGTAAATGATGCCTTTCAATATGATTTGCCTGATTATCAACAATACAATGATGGGCGCTCTTCTGAACAAACCTTTCAGCTAGATTATACCCACCCCTATAAAAAATTAGTTATTGAGGCAGGATTGAAAGGGATTTTGAGAGCTAACAACAGTGATTTCAGCTACTGGGCGTTTAATAATCAGTCAGGAATATTTGTAGAAGATTCCGGTAGGTCAAATGCTTTCAGAAATTCTCAGGATGTGATCGGCTTTTACAATTCTTATCAATATAAATTGAAAGATTGGGCATTTAAGGGAGGAATTAGAGTAGAGAAAACTTTTATTGACGCCAACTTTATCTCTACAAATTCTCAGTTGCAACAGGATTATTTAAACTTTATCCCTTCAATATCGATTAACCGTAACTTTAAGAATGGGCATAGTGTAAGTTTGGGTTTTAACACCCGTATGCAAAGGCCCGGTATTTACCAGCTCAATCCTTTTGTTGACCGTTCTAATCCAGCTTTTGAGCGAAGTGGCAATCCAGACCTTCACCCCACTACCGGAAAAATACTGCAACTGAGCTATAGTCATTTTAAGAAAGCCAACATGAATACTAGTATAGGATATATGTTTATCAATGATCTGGTGATGCCTCTATCTATTTATAATGCGGCTACCCAGGTTACCCGCACCACTTATGGAAATACAGGAGGAGCCAGATTGCTCACCTTTAATTTCTACATTAATCAGCCTATCACTAAGCTATGGAGCTTTAATTTTAGCACCCGACTGAATTATGGTAAGGTAGAAGGAATGGTGAACGGAGTGAAAGAGGCCAACGAAGGCCTGATGCCAGGGGGTAATTTTTCTACCTCTTACAAATTTGAATCAGGTTGGGGAATGAATGGAAGCTTTTATTATAATGGTAAAGACATTAACTTACAAGGAGGAGGAAACTCCTATGCCGGAGTTTCTTTAAGTATAAACAAGGACCTTATTAAAAATAAGCTCAGCTTTTCCGCCTCTGCCAATAATTTTCTTACCAAATACCGCTATAACCGTAACTTTACGGAAGGTTTAAACTTTGCACAACGCAGCGAAGATCAGAATTATGCAAGGACTTTTAGCCTCAGCCTCAATTACCGTTTTGGGGAGCTCAAAGGCGGAATTAAAAAGAGCAAGAAAAGCATCAGCAATGATGATGTGAGCGGTGGCATTAAATAAAATTTAATAATTAAAAATTCAGGTTGTAAAACCTATTATTATAAAAATTATGAAAGCAATCATCACTAAATGGGGTAGTCTAAAGCAGATTGAGTTTTGGGCTGTCACTACCATTTTTGTATTCTCCGTATTTTTTCTCATTACTTCAGCGGTAAAAGGCGGGGGGTATATAGAAAGTGAATATACTTTTGAAAAATATAGGATGCCATTTACCTATCTCTCGAATTACTTTTTCCCAAATTTAGTAAGGTACAGCTTTTTTTATTTGCTTTTTGTGCTGTTTCATTATAGCATTGTACCTAGCCTGTTAAAAAAGAATGCTATTGCTTTAAATATATTTTTAGTGATAGTGTGCTACTTTTTATTGGGTTTAATTTTAGGCATTACAGACACTTATCTTAACGGTTACCAGTTGGCAAGATTTGATAGTCAACAGGAAGCTTACAATTTTATTTTTCAGAATAGCTTTATCTATACCTCTTGGCTTTTGCTAATGTATGGCTTTTACCTCCTCATTCGCTATGCTTGTGAATACTTACTGATCCATACCGATGAGATCTCCTCTAAATATCAAGCCATTAATCGTGATGGCATCACTGCTTTTGTATTATGGATGATTGCATTTTTTCTATTGCTTCTCAATAAAACCACGGATGGAATTATTTGTATAGCCATCGGAACTGTTCCGCCGGGAATTTGCCTTTATTGGTACTCTTTAAATACATTAATCCCTCAGTCTATCAATCGTAAAAGGCCTGCAACAGTATACGCCAGTAAAATGTTGTTGTTGAGTGCAGCGGTATTATTGAGTTTAATGATTCTGTTCTTTTTCATTACCCAAAGTGGTAACGAGTCATTTATCATCATACTTTTTTGCATTGCATTTCAGGTGCTGATCACTGCTCCACTATCATGGATAGTTTATAAGCGTAGAAAGAGCGGAGATGAGGAGCTTTATATTTTAAAAACGGCATTGGGCAGTTCCAATGCGAAATTTGATTTCCTACGTTCCCAGATTAATCCTCACTTTCTCTTCAATGCGCTGAATACCATTTATGGAACTGCCTTACAGGAAAATGCGGAGCGCACCAGTGAAGGCATTGAACGTTTGGGAGATATGATGCGCTTTATGCTTCAGGAAAATATGCAGGAAAGTATTTCCCTTATCCGAGAAATCGATTACTTGAACAATTATATTGTTTTACAACGCTTGCGTACAGATAGCAGTCCGGAAGTAAAAATTGAAGCGCAGATTGACGAGCAGTTACAAGCTTTTCAAATTCCGCCCATGTTGTTGATTCCCTTTGTTGAAAATGCCTTTAAGCATGGCATTAGTTTAAGAGAGCCTTCCTTTATCAGGATAAATTTGCACATGAAAGGAACGCAATTGTTTTTTGATGTCAGCAACAGCATCCATCCTAAATTGGCCAGTGATCCCGAAAAGAACCATAGTGGAATTGGTTTGAACAATGTGAAACAAAGGTTGCAGTTATTGTTCCCTGATAAGTATGATCTGCAGATTAGAGAGACCACCAAAGAGTTTTTTGTTCACCTAACCCTTACCTTACGCAACCCACAAACACATGAAAGCCATAGCCATAGATGATGAGCCCCTTGCTTTGGAAGTGATCAGGTCACATGCTTCCAAAGTGCCATTTTTAAATCTTCAAGCTGATTTCACCAATGCTTTTACTGCTTTAGAATACCTGCAGAAAGAGCAGGTAGATTTACTTTTTTTGGATATTAAAATGCCGGATATATCTGGTATTGATTTCTTTAGTACACTTGCTAAAAAACCCTTAGTGATTTTTACCACGGCCTATACAGAACATGCGGTCACTAGTTTTGAGCTGGATGCTGTGGATTACCTACTGAAACCGTTCTCCTTAGCCAGGTTTCTCAAAGCCTGTAATAAAGCTTTTGAAATGTACAATTACCGGCAGTTGGGCCCAACGGTAGATCATGTTTTTATAAAATCAGGAAACGAGCAATATAAAGTGCTATTTCAGGATATATTATACCTAGAGGCAGCGGGTAATTATGTGAGTTTTGTGCTTAAAGAAAAGAGCATTCTCTCTCGCTTAACTTTTAATGAAGCAATGAATTTAATCCCTTATCAGGATTTTTTAAGAGTGCACCGTTCTTATATCATAGCCATCAATAAAATTGATAAGATAGAAAGACACCAGGTGACTATAGGAGCGTTAAAAATTCCGGTAAGCGAGATCTATCTTCCAGATTTAATGAAATTAGGCAAGAAATAGTGAGACCTTGCTATTTCCAAAATTTGCAACTTCCTGTAAGTTGCAAATTTTAAACCATGGTGCTTCAAAATAATAATTCATTCAATATCCGTTCCCCTCAATCTTAAAGCATTCAGTATTACTGAAACTGAACTAAAGCTCATGGCCAATGCAGCAATCATTGGAGAAAGTAACATTCCGAAAAATGGGTAAAGTATGCCGGCTGCTACAGGAATTCCGATCACATTATAACCCAATGCAAAAAACAAATTTTCTTTGATGTTCCTCATCACTTTATGGCTCAATTGTTTTGCTTTAGCAATTCCATTTAAATCACCTTTAATTAAGGTAATGCCTGCGCTTTCAATGGCTACGTCTGTACCGGTTCCCATTGCAATTCCAATATCTGCCTGAGCAAGTGCAGGTGCATCATTAATTCCATCGCCAGCCATGGCTACTTTTTTGCCTGATGCCTGTAGTTTTTTTATTTCTTCCAGTTTATCCTGAGGTAACATTTGTGCTTTGTAACCGTCCAGATTTAAAGTGTCACTTACGGCTTTGGCCGTATCCTCATTATCACCTGTAAACATAATTACCTGCAAACCTTCATTCTGTAATCTTTGTATCGCCTCTTTACTTGATGCTTTGATTTTATCGGCAATCACCACAAAGCCTACCACCTTATGATCAACAGCTAAATAGGAAACTGTTTTTCCCTGCTTTTGTACAGCCGTTACTTCTTCATTAATTTCTGTGCTGATATTTGCTTTCACATCCGCCATCAATTTATCATTACCTAAAGCTAATTTCTGCCCGTTCAACTCTCCAATTACACCTTTACCAGTGATGGCTTCAAAATTTGAAATCGGCTGTACTTTAATATTTTTCTCTTGACCATATTTTAAAGTCGCTTGCGCCAATGGATGTTCGCTAGGACTGTTTAAGGCAATAATTTTTTCTAAAACGTCGCTTTCGCTGAATGCAGATGCTGTACTCACTACTTTTTCTAACGATGGCTTTCCTTCAGTTACAGTTCCTGTTTTGTCAATCACCAATACCTCCATTTCATTCATCTTTTCTAATGACTCGGCATTTTTTATCAGTACCCCAGATTGTGCGCCTTTACCCACACCCACCATTATTGACATGGGCGTTGCCAATCCCAGCGCACAAGGGCAGGCGATAATTAAAACTGCTATGGCGTTCACAAATCCGTAAACGTAAGAAGGCTCTGGACCAAAGATTGCCCAAATGATAAAAGTACTTATAGCAATAAACACCACAATTGGCACAAAATAGCCGGAAATTTTATCTGCCATTTTTTGTATGGGTGCTTTAGAACGGCTGGCGTTATTCACCATTTCAATAATCTGCGAAAGCAAGGTTTCCGAACCTACTTTTTCCGTTATCATTATAAAGGTTTTATTTCCGTTGATGGTTCCCGAACTCACCTGATCATCTTTCTTTTTTTGAACAGGAATGGGTTCTCCCGAAATCATGGATTCATCTATCACCGCTTCACCATCATGAATTTTCCCATCAACTGGAATCTTTTCTCCAGGTTTAACCCTTAATAAATCTCCCGGGTGGATGCTATCAATGGAAACTACTTTTTCTTCTCCGTCCACAATTTTGGTGGCTTTATTTGGAGCGAGTTTTAGCAGTTCTTTAATTGCACTGTTTGTTTTGCCATGTGCTCTTGCTTCTAATAACTGACCCATTAACACTAAAGTAAGAATCACTGTGGCTGCTTCAAAATAAACAAAAACAGTCCCAGCTTCTGTTTTAAATTGATCAGGAAATACGTTCGGGAATAATAAGGCAACCACACTAAATAGCCAAGCCACTCCAGAACCGATCCCTATTAAGGTAAACATATTGAGGTTCCAGGTAATGATCGAACGCCATGCCCTTTCAAAAAATAACCAAGTGGCGTAAAATATTACAGGAACAGATAATCCCAACTGCACCCAGTTCCAATATTTTAAATCCATTAGTTTATACATCGGATTATTTGGAATCATATCAGACATGGCAATCAGGAAGATGGGAATGGTAAATGCTGCTGCAATTTTAAACTTCCTCAATAAATTAAGATAAGTTTTGTCTTCTTCCTCCACATCCACCTCCATTGGCACCAAATCCATTCCGCATATTGGGCAAGCACCAGGATCGTTCTCCACAATTTCTGGATGCATGGGGCAAGTATATTGGGGAGTTTTTTTTGAAGAGACCTCTTCTACTAAATCCATCCCACAAACTGGGCAATCGCCGGGTTTGTCGTAGGTTTTATCACCTTCGCAATGCATGGGGCAATAAAAAGTTCCTTTGCCGTTTTTTACAACAGACTTATTTTTAGGATTTTGATGTTTAACTTCTGAATTGTTTTTTGCATCATGATTACAACAAGAATGCTGCTTTTGCTCATCAATTGGCGAGATGGTATAATGTGTTTTAACGCTTAACGCTTCCTGTAATTTTGCTATAGCAATGTGTGTATCTGATTCTACTATTGCTTCTGGCGGGTTTAACGTCACGGTGGCTTTTATGCCTTCCATGGTATTTAAAGCATTTTCTGCATTGGTACGACAACCATTACAAGTCATCCCACTTATTTTATAAGTATGTTTCATGGTTTCTTTTGATACAAAAATAAGTTTCCTGCAAAGGATGCTGTTATACAATTATGGGTTTGATTTACAGCATTTACAGTTCTTCAATGTTTGTGCGCTTATTTTCCTTCAATGATTTATAAAAAGAAGGGGTAAGGCCTGTTACCTTTTTAAACTGGTTAGAAAGATGCGAAACACTGCTGTAGCCTAATTGGTAGGCAATTTCAGAAAGCGAAAGCTCATCATATAAAATCAATTCCTTCACCCGCTCTATCCTTTGATTGATGAAATACTTCTCAATCGTAATGCCTTCCGCCTCTGAGAAAATAGTGCTCAAGTGGTTATAATCGTAATTTAACTGATCTGATAGTTGTTTGGATAAATTAATAGCATTGGCTTCTTTCGAATGAAAAACCTGGGAAATAATGATGGTTTTAATTTGACTTACCATTCTGCTTTTCTTGTCATCAATGAGTTCAAAGCCCATACTTTTTAAGGAAGTATTTAGCGTAGCTAATCGCTCTTCACTCAAATCGCCAGCTATTTCCACTTCGCCTAATGCGATATGAGCGGGAGTGATTTGATGTTCTTCAAATATGGATTGCACCACCATTTTGCACCTGCTACAAACCATGTTTTTGATATAAATTTTCATTGCTGGATTAATAAAATGATATTTAAATATACCAGCTTTTTTAAAATAGGTTGATTAATAAATATATATGATTCTTTGAAAGGAAAAATTATTAATGAAATGGTATGAATACAGGTTTTTTTGATGAAAACTCGACTAATAAAATAAAATTAAATAAAGACCCAAAACCCTATAAAACAGTTAAGCTCAGAACGGGGAGGACTGAGCTTAAACTAACCAATTATAAACCTAAATTAAACGAAAGGGCTGTAGGGGTAGGAGTCGAACCTACACGAAGCAGTTATTTCACCTTACGGCTATTTCCCAAATCTTCGCCACCGAGACAAGGAGGTGTGTCTGCCAATTTCACCACCCTACAGTGTATTTTATTTTTCAATTTGTACATCCGGCTTGCCCGTTTGTCTTATTGTATAGAACAAATGTAAAGCATATGCCTATATGTTGCAAATATTTCAACAAAATATTTTAATTTTTATAAATTTTTTATTTAATATTGTGTAATATTAATAATTGATAAAAACATGCTAGATAAAACCCGACCTAATTTAGAAATTGATAATTTGGATATCGAAATCCTGTCTATTTTAATGAACGATGCTACCACTGCTTATACAGAAATAGCAAAGGAGTTGATTGTTTCTGGCGGAACCATCCATGTAAGGATGAAAAAAATGCAGGATTTGGGAATTATCAAAGGATCTAACCTGATTGTTGATGCACAGAAGGTGGGTTATGATATCTGTGCTTTCTTAGGAATTTATCTAGAAAAAGGTTCCATCTATCATGAAGCAGTTGATAAGTTAAAACAGGTAAAAGAAATTGTGGAACTTCATTACACAACGGGTGCCTATTCTATGTTTGCTAAAATTATCTGTAGAGATACCACTCACCTGCGCCATGTATTAAATGATGAAGTGCAAGCCGTACCGGGTATCCAACGTACAGAAACTTTTATTTCTTTAGAAGAGAGCATCAAAAGACAGATTACCTTGAAGTAAGCTGAAGGCTGAAAGCAAAAAGCAAAAGGCTCACTGCTTAATGAACAACTAAAGCCTAAACAGGATGTTTCCATGTCTTGGTTCTTTTCTCTATTAATGGCAAGGCTTTTGATTTAGGGTGTTTATCTTAAAATATTAAAGCTATGGAACCGAAAGAAAAAAACAAAAAATGGGAATCTGGACCGATGCAGGAAACAGATGATAAACGTACGGACGAGCAGGTTAATAGGGCCAAAGAAGAAGCACAGCGACAAAAAGATAATTTAGACGATCACGGCGAAGGAGGCTATGCCGAAAAGAATGGCGATGCCGAAAAATCTTTCGAAGATTTAAAAGACGAGCCCAAGCTTGATGTAAAACCAACACATCCTGCTACTGGAGATTAAAATAATATAAGGTAAAGGTTTTTGCATTTCCTTAAACCTTTCACCTTTACCTTCTAGCCTTATTTAAATTTCCCCAATAAGGCTTTTAATTTATCCTGCATATCTCCCTCTGCTATTTTAGGTTGTTCCTTTTTTACTGATACAGTTTTATTAAATGATTTTTCTTGACGATTTTTTTCTGGCTTAACCGCAGGTGGATTCATCGTTTTTTCAACTGCTTTTTTCTCACCAGATTTCATTGTGAGTGAGATACGCTTTCTTACAGCATCTACCTCTACCACAGTAACTTCTACTCTTTGCGATACTTTTACCACCTCGTTTGGGTTAGATACAAATTTATCAGCCAGCTGACTTAAGTGCACCAACCCATCTTGATGAACGCCAATATCAATAAAAGCACCAAAGTTGGTAATATTAGTGACAATGCCAGGAAGCTTCATTCCAGGTTTTAAATCATCAATTTTATTGATCCCATCTGCGAAGGCAAAAGCTTCAAATTGCTCACGCGGATCTCTTCCGGGTTTTGCCAACTCTGCGATTATATCTTTTAGGGTAGGCAAACCCACTTCTGCTGAAATATATTTTTGAAGATCTAATTGCTGACGCAGTTTGTCATCTTTCATCAGGTCTTCCAGTTTACAGTTCAGGTCTTTGGCCATCTGCTCCACCAATTTATAACGTTCTGGATGTACGGCACTACTGTCTAAGGGATGCTCCGCATTTCTGATCCTTAAAAATCCTGCGGCCTGTTCAAAAGCTTTATCGCCCAAACGGGCAACGCTTTTTAAAGCATTTCGGTTGGTAAAAGCACCATGTAAATTTCTATAGTCAACAATGTTTTGAGCCAGTTGTGGGCCCAAGCCCGATACATAAGATAGAATTTGCTTAGAAGCGGTATTCAGTTCAACACCAACTGCATTTACACAGCTCATCACCGTATCATCTAAAGAGGTTTGCAACTTGTTTTGGTCTACATCATGTTGATATTGCCCTACTCCAATAGATTTTGCATCAATCTTCACCAGTTCGGCTAGCGGGTCCATCATTCTTCTACCGATAGAAACTGCACCTCTAACGGTGATGTCATGTTCAGGAAATTCTTCTCTAGCAATATCAGAAGCAGAATAAATGGATGCGCCACTTTCATTCACCATCACCACCAAAACATTTTCTAAGTGTTGCGCTTTCACAAAATCCTCTGTTTCACGGCTGGCTGTTCCGTTACCGATGGCAATCGCTTCTATTTTATATTTGCCCACAAGGTAGCTCAAAGTCTGCGCAGCTTCTTTAGCAACGCCAGCACCGGTATGCGGATAAATGGTGGTATTTTCTAAAAGTTTTCCCTGTTCATCTAAACAAACTAATTTGCAACCGGTTCTAAATCCTGGATCCAGTGCCAACACGCGTTTTTGTCCGATAGGGGCGGCCAATAAAAGCTGACGGGCATTTTCTGCAAAAACTTTGATAGCTTCTTCATCAGCCAGTTGCTTAGATTTTAAACGCGTTTCTGTCTCCATAGAAGGCTTCAATAGGCGCTTATAGCTATCTTCTAAAGCCATTTTCACCTCCTGAGATTTTTTAGTGTTTCCTTTGATAAACTGATGCGCTAATAACTGTACTGCAGCTTCCTCTTCGGGTAGTGCATCTAGTTTTAAAATCAATTCCTTTTCGCCTCTTCTCATCGCGAGAATCCGGTGTGATGGAGCAGTTTTTACGGGTTCGCTCCAATCAAAGTAATCTTTATATTTAATGCCCTCTTCTTCTTTTCCTTTTAATACTTCCGATTTATAAATCCCTTTGTCAAAGAATAAGGTCCGCAACGTATTTCTGGCGTCTGCATTTTCAGCGATCATTTCAGCAATGATATCTCTTGCTCCCTGCAATGCTTCGGCAGTGGTATTTACTCCTTTTTCAGGATCAATAAAATTAGTGGCTTCCGTTTTAGGGTTTTGCTGGTCTTGTTCAAAAATCAGTATTGCTAAAGGTTCTAAACCCTTTTCTCTGGCTACAGATGCTTTGGTTTTACGTTTAGGTTTATAAGGCAAATAAATGTCTTCTAAAGCGGTCATGGTTGTTGCGCCCAATACCAGATCTTTCAATTCGGCGGTGAGCTTACCCTGCTCTTCAATAGATTTTAATACAGCTTCTTTACGTTTGTCCAAGTCTCTTAACTGCTGTACCCTATCTCTAATACTAGCCACTTGTACTTCGTCCAAACTTCCAGTCATTTCCTTTCGGTACCTAGAAATAAAAGGGACAGTTGCGCCTTCATCCAATAAATTCAGAGTAGCTTCTACTTGCTTGCTACTTACGCTTAATTCTTGTGCGACTAAAAAAATATGTTGTTGTGACATTGGGTATTTTTTGAAAACACGAAGATGTGAGTTCTAGGTAAGAAGGGCAACTATAATTCAAAATAATTAATGAACCTTTAACAGAATTAATATTTTGATGCCATATTCATTTGCTGTTTAGGATAATTAGGATTGACAAAAAAGGGGATAATCTTAGCATATTATCCACTTTTAAATACCCATTTTTATCCTATTGTGATCCGTCTGTTTTACCTCTTTCAATAAAATAAGCACCTACTTTTTCACCTACTTCAATTCCTACTTCGCAATCGCTACGGAAGTGAATCCCTGATACTAATCTTGAGATAGAAGCTTCATAAGCCATATCGTTATATGCTTTGGCTCTGGAAGGTGTGAGGTAGCCGAGTATAGTTGCTGCTGAACCGCTAAATGTTGCGTGACCAGAGATGTATGAAGGGAAATTAGGTATACCGTTAAAAGTTTTAATGGCTGGATTTACCTGTGTGGGCCTGCCGTTATAGTATTTAAATTTTGTTACCCAAGTAATAATTGCCGCATCCATTAAAGTTAAGTTTAGCAAAGCTATATTTCTACTCCATTTTACTTCGCTTAAATTTTGTTTAATAAAATCTTCAGCGGCAATGGCATTCCAATGTCCTGGAGGGGTAGAAGTTCCAATGCCATCTGCCCAAAAATGTGCTATCCTGATGTTTTCTCGATCTTGTTTTTTAGAGAATTCATATACTTCAGCTGTTTCAATGTCTAAAGCTGCACTACCTACTGGTGGTGGTGGTGGTGGAAGAAAAGTCATTAAAGTTGTACGAGGCATCAAAATTGGCACCACATCGCCGAAATAGGGCAACATCGGAGGTCTTTTTGGGGATTCTAAACTTATCCAAGGAGTTCTTCCTTCTGCTATACAATCGGTTTCTAATTTTGCCCATTGGGCTGGTGTACCAACAGCAGCTCCAGCTTTATCACCTCTGGCTTTTAAGATAAATTTTTGCGCTACTGCTCTTCCTAAAAGTTCGCCAGCATCAATATCACTGCGTGTTGCGGCGCCTGCCCTCATCATACTTAAGGTTTGATTGGATACTTTTTGCTCAATATTTGCGATTTCTGTTGGAAACAAAAGTTTCATCATTTCTCCAGTAACGCCAGCAATAACCGCAGCTTCTGATGGATAGGAGGGCAAATCTGAAATAGGAACCAATGCTGTGATGTCAGAATTTTTATTTGGTGCTAAACGATTATATAGTTTTTTATAATGCCAAGCGGCAACCAATGCATCATACTGTGCAGCAGCAACGTATGCATAAGCCCTAGCCGCGTAAGGAGGATTAGAAAACGGAAACAAGGGATAAGCAAAAGGATTTGCACCGTTAGGAATAGGATAGCTACCATCATTGTTTTGATAAGGAGGCAAGTTGTATTTTGCCACCAGCTCTCGCATTATTTCGTTCCAACGTAAGATACCGCCAGCGGCCCAGTAGTTGATATCATTTTGTTGTTCTTTAGTGATGTTTTGTTGTAGGCTTTTTATTTCATTTAATTCTGCGATATAAAGTGGATTGGTAGTGGTTAGCGGACTTGCTACGCTAATTTCAGCACTAGAACTTAATAAAATGGTTTTCCATTTACCAGCATCTATATCAGTAGAAGCGGGATTTAGTGCTGCTATTCCTTCTGTTTGATCAACGATATCCTTTTTACAAGATATTGCCATAAATAAGATCAATATATATAAGATTGTATTTAATTTTTTCATGGTGTTATTTCTTAGATGGATTAAAATTGATGATGTAAAACAAACCAGCGTTTAGGTTATAATTTTGTCCTACGTTTCTACCTGCCACTACGTAATTACCACCGCCAACTAAAGTTAAAGCAGGAATTTTAGCTAAATTGTATTTTATATTTCCTCCAACTGTAGTGGCATTCATTCTGTTGCTGGGGAAAGGCATGTCGTTTTTTCGAATATCAAAACCGCCTAAAGAGGTCATATTTGAAAATGCAACTTCGGCAATTGTGTTCCCATGACGATAACCCGTACCTAGGTTAAACATCAGCATATCAGGCATTGCAACTTGGTTAGAATTTATTAACCTATTTGTATAATAACTGTTTCTGTCTAATTGAATATTACTTCTACGCATATACGCACTGGCTAGTGTTACATAAAACCGTTTCACTAAGTAATCAATATTTACACGTCCGGTTAGGTTTGTGCTTCCCATGCCAATAGCTAAAGGTTGAAAGTCTGTTACATAATTGGTTAATGGTGTTGACAACCCAGCACCTAGAAATAGGCCTAAGTTACCCGCTCCAACTTTTTTTGAATAGGTTTTCCATTTGATAGCAAAGCTGATGTCTTGGAGACCCTCAAATCCACTCAATGTACCTGCATTAGATTTGGTGGTCACATACGGAACATTAAAAAGAAGGTTAATTTTATTGTTTAAACCATAAGTGCCCATTAAATGGAATTGATTGGACGACACGTTTCCAATATTTTGATTGTTACGTTTTAGGGAGCCTTCCCAATAATTACTCCAATTACTGTAGGCATAAATCCCACCAATACATAGCTCATTTTTTTTCATCATGAGGGCATCGGTTTCTGTTTGTGCTTTAGCAATCAAAAATGAAAAACAGGATAGTGCAATTAATAATAAACGCTGAATTTTAATTTTTTTAGATAAAATTATTCTCATTTAATTTTTAGATCAAAGTATATCATATAAAAACTTACTTGTAAACAAAACAGAATAAATTGGTAGTATAGACAAGGTGTTTTTATATTTTAATGTAAATCTAATAATTGTTTTAATATATCAAAAAAGTTACAAAGAAAAAAAAGGAATCGTAAGCCTTGGAGGCATAAAAAAGGTAACACTTTGTCACAAGCCTAATGGTTCTGATTAGCCAACAATGATTAGCGTTTCTGTAAATGCGTTGAAAGCGCATCTGAATCATGGTGATTATGAAGGAGAATGTTAGGATTACGATCGTTCTGTTTATAGCGATGGTTACTGC
>JBDSHZ010000086.1:0-8412 GCA_039918235.1 Pelobium sp. | reverse complement strand
ATCTTTATATTCATAATCAATAATACGGTCAACAAATACTAAACTTGGGGTAAACCTTAAATTCACATTTGGATTAATATATAAATCTGAAACGAAGCCAAGACCAAAACCAGGATTAGGGATTGATCTGATACTGGTTAAAGAATCTGTAACCTGAACGCCTCCCTCTAAAAATGGTGAACGCCAATTGGCTGCCTTTTGAATTTTAAATTCTGAGCTGATGTACTGAAAATTAAAGCCGAAGTGAAGGTTTTCGTCATCAACGCCGCCACCATAATTACCTTGAGCAAATAATTTAGTAGTAAAAAAAAATAAAAGCAAAAAGTAAAAAAATAGCTTTTTAATCATTTAGTACCCGTGTAAATGGAACAAATGCCAAACGCCAAAGGCTTAGCTTTGGTATTTTTGTAACCTACTTTATCCATCAAATCTGTAAACCTTTTCCCATCAGGGAAGGCATTTACAGATTCGGGGAGGTAAGAATATGCACTGGCATCTTTAGAAAAAATCTTGCCTACTGTTGGCGTGATATAGTTAAAATAGAAACTATACAATTGTTTAATTGGGAAAGCTTTAGGTTTAGAAAACTCTAGAATCACCACTTTACCTCCCGGCTTTAATACCCTTAGCATATCTGTAATTCCCTTCTCTAAATTTTCAAAGTTGCGTACACCATAAGCTACCGTAACTGCATCAAAGGTGTGATCATCAAAAAGAAGTTTTTCAGAATCGCCTAATCTCACCTCAAAAACATCAGATTTTTTACGCTTGATGATTTTTTCATCGGCAACAGCCAACATGCCTTTTGAAATATCTACTCCAATAATTTTCTTTGGTTTCAGCATTTCCAAAGCTTCAAAAGCAAAATCGCCCGTACCGGTAGCCACATCCAGAATAATTTGTGGCTTGTCTTTTTCAAGCTCTTTAATGGCTTTCTTCCTCCAAATGATATCAATTCCTAAAGACAAAAAATGATTCAGAAAATCGTAAGTGTTTGAGATATTATTGAACATGGTTGCTACCTGTTCTTTTTTTGTGCCTTCCTGATTCTTATAAGGAGTTACGTTTTCTGCCATAATGAGTGCAAATATACAATTTGCCGATTTTAAAATCTGCTGATTTGATAATTAACCTTATTGGTTCAATTTTGTTCATAATTTATTAAAACTACTTCGTAAACATATCCTTTCAAATACTTTATCAGGCTAATCAAAATCAAGCTATTGAAAACAAACTAAAAACCTACCTTTGTATTAATGATTATAAAATCTGCAGAGTTTACGGTAAGCAATACCAAAATCAGCAAGCTTCCACCGCCGGAAATGCCCGAATATGCCTTTATTGGCAGATCCAATGTAGGCAAATCATCCCTGATCAATATGTTGGTGGATGTAAAAGGTTTGGCAAAAACATCTCAGAAACCGGGAAAAACTCAATTAATCAACCATTTCCTTATTAATAAAAGCTGGTATATTGTAGATTTACCTGGATATGGTTATGCCAAAAGCTCTAAAAGTAACCGTTTGGAATGGGCAAAATTCATCAGGTATTATTTAGAGAAAAGAGAAAGCTTACAAGTTGTTTTCGTATTGATAGACAGCCGGTTAGAGCCACAGAAAATTGATATTGAATTCTGCTGTTCTTTAGGAGAAAGAGGCATTCCTTTCTTTTTACTTTTCACAAAAGCCGACAAACAAGGAAGCGTAAAATCTCAACAGAATATGGCTGCCTTTAAAAAAGAACTCTCAGCCTTTTTTGAGGAAGTCCCTCAAATGATTTTAACTTCTGCAGAAAACCATTTGGGCAAAGATGATGTTTTAGCTTTAATACATGAGATTAATGGGAACTTTGTGGTTCCAGAGTATAATCTTAGATTTTAAAATGAAAAAATACCTTTCATTGGTTACCTTTTCGCATACCATTTTTGCGATGCCTTTTGCATTCATCGGTTTTTTTCTTGCTTTAAGTACGACCACTTATGAATTTTCTTGGCTAAAATTAGTACTCATGGTTTGCTGTATGATCTTTGCCAGAAATGCTGCAATGGCATTTAATCGTTACCTAGACCGTGATATTGACGCTAAAAATCCTCGGACAAAAGTAAGAGATATACCTGCCGGAAGAATTACCGCCAAAAACGCTTTACTGTTCACCATTATTAATTGCCTGTTATTTATAACAGCAACTTGGTTCATCAATCTGCTTTGTTTTTTGCTATCCCCAATTGCTTTATTGGTGGTTTTAGGCTACAGCGCAACCAAGCGATTTACCCCTTTATGTCATCTGGTTTTAGGATTAGGTTTATCTTTAGCCCCTATTGGCGCCTATTTGGTGGTCACAGGAGAATTTGCATTATTGCCCATTCTATTTTCCTTAGCTGTTTTATTTTGGGTGAGCGGTTTCGATATCATTTATGCTTTACAGGATGAAGATTTCGACCGTATAGAAAAACTACATTCTATTCCTTCCTATTTGGGAAAGAAAAACTCCTTATTAGTGAGTAATATATTACATGTATTCGCAGCACTTTTTGTGATTGCTCCATTATTTTTCACCCCATTAGGATGGCCCTATTTTATAGGTTTAGCTGTTTTTATTGGAATGCTGATTTACCAGCACCAATTGGTAAAACCAAATGATTTAAGCAAAGTAAATTTTGCGTTTATGACCACTAATGGCATAGCTTCTGTAGCGTTTGCTGTATGTTTTTTATTTGACATTTATTACAGACACCATTTATGATTTTAGAGAAAGCGAAAAGGAATTATCTTCCGGAAAATTTGAATATTGATTGGGCCACTTTAGCGCCTATTTTTAACGAATTACAGCATAGAGCAATCAATTCTGTACAGGAATTGGAAAAATGGCTGAAGGATAAAAGTGAACTGGAAGCAGCATTAGAAGAAGATTTTGCTTGGCGATACATTAAAATGAGTTGCGATACGGCAAATGAAGATCTGGTAAAATCTTTCCAGTATTTCGCCATGGAGATTGAACCTAAAATTGCTCCAATCGGTAATGAGCTCAACAAAAAACTGATAGCATCAGCTTATTTGTATGAATTAGATCAGGATAAATATTTTGTTTACCTAAGGGCTGTAAAAAAAGCATTGGAACTTTTCAGAGAAAAGAATATTCCCTTGCAAACCGAATTACAGGTTGAACAACAAAAATACCAAGGAATTACAGGAGCCATGTCGGTTACTTTAAACGGACAGGAATATACTTTAGAGCAAGCAGCTAATTTCTTAAAAGATTTAAACCGCGAGGTAAGAAAAGATGCTTGGGAAAACATTACCAGTAGAAGATTAGAAGATAAGGTTCAGTTAGACGAGCTTTTCAATAAATTAAAAAGTTTGCGCCATGAGGTAGCTCAAAATGCAGGTTTTGATAATTTCAGAGATTATATGTTTCAGGCTTTAGGCCGATTTGATTATAGTCCGCAGGACTGTTTTGATTTTCATGATGCGATTGAAAAAGAGGTGGTTCCTTTATTGGCCGCACAAGCCGAAGAAAGAAAAAATCTTTTGGGTTTAAGCACCTTAAAACCTTGGGATACAGAAGTAGATACCTCTGGAAAAGCAGCTTTAAAACCTTTTAATAACGGACAGGAATTAATTGATAAATCTATCTCCTGTTTTAATAAGTTAGACAGCTATTTAGGTTCCCGATTGGAAATAATGAAAGAGAACGGTCTTTTTGATATGGAAAGCAGAAAAGGGAAAGCTCCAGGAGGATACAATTATCCTTTATCAGAAACTGGAGCACCGTTTATTTTCATGAACTCCGCCAACTCTTTCAGAGATTTAACCACTATGGTGCATGAAGGCGGACACGCTGTCCATACTTTTTTAACTGCTGATTTAGAACTGAATGACTTTAAACATTGCCCTTCAGAAGTTGCAGAATTGGCATCTATGAGTATGGAATTAATTTCTATGGACCACTGGGATGAGTTTTTTAAGGATGAAGAGGAACTAAAGAGAGCCAAACGCTATCAGTTAAAAGATGTGCTAAAAACATTGCCGTGGGTAGCAGTGGTAGATGCTTTTCAGCATTGGATTTATACGCATCCGGATCATACCTCTGCGGAAAGAACAAAAGCATGGTCAAAGATTTTCACTCGTTTTGGAGCAAACTTTGTAGATTGGAGCGAGCATCAGGAAGCTTTAGAAAACCTTTGGCAAAAACAGTTGCATATTTTTGAAGTTCCTTTTTACTACATAGAATATGCCATTGCACAGCTTGGTGCCATTGCAGTTTGGAAGAATTATAAAGAGAATCCTAAAAAAGGATTGGAGAATTATATGGCTGCTTTAAAATTGGGTTACACCAAAAACATGAAGGAAATTTACCAAACTGCCGGCATCGAATTTAATTTTAGTGCAAGCTATATTAAGGAATTGATGGATTTTGTAAAAGCTGAACTGCAGAAACTAGAAGATTAATTAAAATTAAATCATTAAAAAACCAATTGCACTTGCTATTTTTGGAAGATCAATTGAGAAATTTAAATATTAAAGCACATAAAACATGAAAAAGTTAATCTCAACTTTTAAAACAAAAAATTTATTAGCGGTATTTGCTATGCTATTTGTACAGTTTGCTGCATTTGCTGATGAAAAAACACCAGATGTTTACTTATCAAGAGCTCCTGTAAGTGTGATTAATGGACATGAATTATTACAACAGACTTGGTTTTGGGTGCTTATTGTAGTAGTTGCAGTTGTTTTTCTTTGTGCATTTTTATCT
Organism: Pelobium sp.; assembly: GCA_039918235.1. Lineage (GTDB taxonomy): Bacteria > Bacteroidota > Bacteroidia > Sphingobacteriales > Sphingobacteriaceae > Pseudopedobacter. Next base: position 3,660 of record JBDSHZ010000086.1, on the reverse strand, counting down.
GCTAGAACTAAAGACCAAAAAGAGCCTCACGCTCTTTAATAGCTAAAATATAAAGGCCTGTCTCCTCTTACAGACAGGCCTTCTTTAAAAATCAACTCACTCCTATTTAGTAAATGTGGAGAAGTTGAAAACCTGACCTTATTCCTAAGTAAAGGGATTTTATCTTTATTTATAATTCATTGAATAATGAAAAGACTCTTAAATCTAATCAAAAACAAATACTTCATAGCTTCCATTGCTTTTGTGGTATGGATGGTGTTTTTTGACAGGAATGACCTTACTTCTCAATATGATTACCGTCAGAAAGTGCAGAAATTAGAAGAGGAAAAAGATTTTTATACACAAGAGATCGCCAAGGCTGAAAAAGAACTTCATGAATTAACCACCAATACGCAAACATTGGAAAAATTTGCCAGAGAACGTTATTTTATGAAAAAAGACAATGAAGACGTTTTTGTAATTGTAGAGGATAAGAAAGAAAATTAGTTTCTCATTTCTGCCATTAGTGCACTAATTTCCATCATAATTTTATTTTTGCATTCGTGGCTTAACGATCCCTTCTGATAGTAATTTTAAACCAAACTCATTATTAATAAATTTTAGGAAGCGTAAGCTTAAACCTAACGGCTATAATTCTAATGAGGAAAATTACTGAAACTGCAATGATCTTTACCAAAGTTTCCTCTACCCCAATGTATCGTAACAATAAAAAAACTATGCAACCCATGATACAGGCTGTTGCATAAATTTCTTTTCTGAAAATCAAAGGGATGGTATTTAATAAAGTATCTCTGATGATGCCCCCAAAACAACCAGTGATGGTTCCTAAAGCAACGCATATTCCCGGACTTAGCCCAAATGCCAAACCCTTTTGTAAGCCAATTACTGTAAAGAAACCTAGACCTAAAGAATCAAAAAGAAATAAAGTAATTTTTAAAGATTTTATTTTTTTCCAAAAAATCATGGCCAGTACGGCAGTGATTAAAATCATTAAGCAATAATTAGAGTTCTTCATCCAAAATACTGGGGTATCTCCTAATAAAATATCTCTTAATGTTCCACCTCCTACTGAGGTAATAAATGCAATGATCAGCACTCCGAAAGCATCAAATCGCTTTTGCATGGCGGCAAATGCGCCAGAAACAGCAAATGAAAATGTACCGCAAACGGTAATTATTTCGCCAACAGTAATATCAAATAGCACCATTTCTTTTTCTTAAAAACCATTCTAAACTTAACAGCAGCATTAATACTACAAATATCCATTTGAGGTTGATCAAACTTTCATAGCTCTTTTCTTCATAACTGATGGTTTTAACCTTTTCATTTTTTAGGATCAGGTCTTTCAAACTAATAATGGCGTTTGGGTAAACCATTTCTCCTCCACTTTGAGTTGCCAAATTATACAACAGTTGATGATTTGCCGTAGTCTGCATCAGCTCCATATTCAGTTCTTCAATCAAAAAAGAACCGCTTGCGGTATAATTATTTTTACCTAAACTGGTTTTAGCCTCAAAAGTATATTCATCAGAAGGGAGTAAGCCTGCATCTAACTGATAATTTTTCCCTGATCTGGAAAAAAGGAAGCTATATTTTTTGCCAGCTTTACTCCTTAAATCAATGGCTACATCGGGCTCATTGTTCAGCTCGTAATTGTCGTTGTATAATTCTGCGTTCAAGATGACATGCTCATTCTCGGCAAAACGGTTTTTAGCAGGATAAACCCTAAACTTCCTTTTATCTTCTTTGGCATTTAGGTACTGTACTGTTTTAGAAATCAGCTCATCAATGGCGTCATGATTTTCATGCTTTTCAAAATCCTCCAATCTCCATCGCCAAATCCCTTCACCAGTAAGCACTGCAGTTTTAACAGTTCCTTCATTCCCAAAACTCAGTAAAGGAGCAGAGGTAGTGACATTTCCTACTTGCTGATAAAATAAAACCACTCCCGGAACTTTTAAAGAATAATTCCCAAAAGGAGCAGTTAACGGTGCAAGTGCAGACAATACTGTTTTTGTTTCTTCACTTAAAGAAAAAGCATAAAAATTCTGATTCAGTGACGAAATATATTCCTGTGTTGCGCCATTGGAAGAAATGTTTATCAAACCCTGTTGTTGTGTAATCCCTTGAACATTACTTTGTGAGGTAATGATAAACCACCTTGATTTTTGCGCAGTTTGGGCCAATACCTGACTGATGGGATGGCTCAATGATGGTAGCGCATGGAAAATAACTAGGCCGTAATCATTCAGGTTGGCAGGCACTTCATCGGCGAAAGCCACCTTTACTTCATAATTTTTGTTCCCTTCAATCGCTTGTCGTAATGCACTAATATCCGGATGTGGCGCAGCTGCTAAAATCAAGACTTTTTCTCTACCGTCCAGCACTTCCACGTAAATGCTTTGCCGGTTATTCTGAGTAGATAGCTCCCCTTTTACGGGTTGCACCGCAATGGTGATTTTTTGGATTCCTTTTTTACGGGCTTCCAAATTGATGGTAAATGTTTTACGCCAATCATCACTATCAATATTTATCGACTGACTTTTAGCTTGTCCATCATTAGTGCTAATGTTTAAAACAGAATTTACGCCTTTGGCTTTAAAGGCAGCAACTTGGATTTCCAATTGATGATCATTCCCCAAATAGACCAAATTATTGTAATTCACCTGTGCCAGCACCACATCTTTTTTAGGGATGGTATCGCCTAATGCAATGCTATAAATTGGGTAGTTTACAGAATGTAACTGATTGATGGGATTGGCACCCCGGTTGTAAATCCCATCGGATGCAAAAACCAGTGCACCAACATTTCTGTTGGCATATTGATCTTTTACGTAGGAGAATAATGCCGAAAAATCGGTCTGTTTATTGCCCTGTTTAAAATCAAACCCTTCTTTAATCTCCTCTCCAAAATGCAACACTTTTACTTCATAATCTGAAGAAAGCTCATCGGCCAGTTTCTTAAAATCCTGATGATAGACAGTGGAATCAAAACCTTTCACCAAAGACGCTGAAATAGAAGCAGAAGCATCCTGAGCAATAATGATCAATGGTTTTTCTAATCTTTGTTTAATAGATCTTAATAATGGGGAAATCAGTAAGAAAGCTAGCAAAGTCAACAATACGCCCCGTAAAGAAAATAAAATCCATTTTAGGTTTTTATCTTCCAGCCTGCTGTTCTGGTAAAGCAACCAAGCCAGCCCGAACCCTAAGATTAAACAAGGAATCAGCCACCAGGCACTTAAATCATTAAACAACAAAGAAAACAGTAAAGGCATATTTAGGGTAAATATGGCATTTTAGAATAGCCTTTAGAAATGTTTTTGAAAATGAACATTTATTTTTTTAGCTTGATACTGTAATCTTCCTCCAACTCCTCACCTTTCTGTAGTATTTTACCATGTTGAATTAAATCAACTTTGCCATCCACATAAAGTTGCCAAGCTGCATACCTGATTTCGGGTAGCTTTATGCCACTCATTCTTGGGAAATTTAGCGGCCATCTGCCTCGGAGACACTTCTTTTTTCTTCTCCACCAAAGCCAATATCATTGCTTTAAATACAAAATTCATCCCTACTAAAATACAAAAAGAGCGAAGAATATCCCCGCTCTTTAAACTCATTATGGATACGATAACACAAGTCTTTATTCTTGTATCT
>JBDSHZ010000085.1:0-13374 GCA_039918235.1 Pelobium sp. | reverse complement strand
TATTCAAAAAAGCGACTGTATAAGTTTACAATCAGGAATGTAGCACCAAATTCACGGGCCATTTCATCTTTGAATTTGAAGCCCAGAAAAAACGTGAGCGCACAAACCGCTATTGATAAGGCCGCCCAGAAATAAAGCGCATACTGGCTTATTTCATACCATTGATCTATGGATCCAAAGTTTCCAAAAATGGATAATAACCATAACGCAGTAAAAGTATAAAGTAAGCCAATGAAGTAAGTGGCTAAAAAAAGAAAATTCAATTTTTCCGATTTTTTTAAAAACCACGAAAAGGCAGTAAGAATGATCCCAAAACAGACAAATCTGAGTGGATAATTCATCCCTAAAAAGTAAAAATTACCTTTACTTATATAGCTAGTTTCGGTGCCAAACCAAGCTCCTAAAGAGAACAGCGCAAAAGCCCAAATCAGTTTTGAACGGAAATGGTAACCTAAAATCGCATAAACCGGAACAGCAACCAAAAATAATAAGGCGTAATTTTCGCTATTTTTATCTACCGATTTCCCTAAATAAGCTAGGCCGTTAGCAATCAGCAAAACCCCAGCAAATAAGAGTGCTTCATTACTAAAAACCTGTTTGGCTTTTGTTTTTCGCCGTTTATTTCCTAAAATCAGGAAGTAAGTGGCGCCACCAAAAGATAAAAGACTGATCAGAATATTTGGTGTGTTGTAAAGCGAAGAAAGGATGGCGGTCATCTGTTTATCTAATAGCAAAGAGCCCAAGGCAAATACGCCACACGCCAAGGCAATGTAAATGGAATATTGAGCAAGCTTTTGCCAATCGAAGCTTTTTATAGAATAGCTTTTCTTAAGTTCGATTGCCTTTTCAGGAGTAAGAATTTCTTCCTTTTCCCAATGCTCAATCATCTCTTCTAAAAATTCAGATTTTTCACGGTCGATTTTCATCAAACCTAAGGTACAAATTAGCGGAGACGATGTCGAATCAATCTTTAAAAAACGCTAGTGTACTTTCCTTATCTTTCCCCAATTGCTCGATCAGTTTTTCCAAGCCTTCAAATTTTACATCATGGCGGATAAAATGAAGGAAATTCATCTTTATGGTCTGGTGGTAAATATCTCCCGAAAAATCAAAAATGTTCACTTCAATATTCTGGCTCATGCCATTAATGGTTGGCCGGTGGCCGATATAAGCCATCCCATGATATTTCTGATTTTTGATTTTTGTATTTTGATTTTCCGGAAAAAAAGGATTGTGTAATTCCTGATTTTTGTTTCTTATTTCTTGAATCTCTACTTCAACTGCGTAAATCCCATCTGAAGGAATAATCTTATAACTTTCCGCTATAAAAAGATTTGCAGTTGGGTAGCCTAATGTTCGGCCAATTTGGTCACCTTTAATTACTTTTCCCGATAAGGTAAAAGGATGTCCCATCAGTTCATTTGCGTTATCTACATCACCTTTCGCCAAAGCTTTTCGTATTCTGGTAGAAGAGATGACCAGTTCATGAATGTCCTGTTCTGGAATTTCATCTACATGGTAATGATAGATTTCACCAAAATGTTGCAACTCATTTAAACCACCACTTCTATCTTTTCCAAAACGGTGATCATAGCCAATTACCATTTCCTTCATTCCAATTTGGTCTATCAGAATGGTTTTAATGTACTGTTCTGGGGTTTGATTGGAAAAATCACGGGTAAAAGGAGTGATGATGAGGTGATCTACGCCCAGTTTGTCCAACAACATGGCTTTTTCATTCATCGTGTTAATCATCTTCAATTGGTCATCACCTGGGTTGAGGATCATTCTTGGATGTGGAAAAAAAGTAAGAATAACTGCTTCACCTTGATTAGATTTGGCTTCCTCAACCAATTTTGAAATGATTTTTTGATGTCCTAAATGTACCCCATCAAACGTACCAATGGTAACCACAGCATGGCCTAATTTTTTAAAATCATTGATATGGTGATAGATTTTCATGAGTTGAATTTACGAATTGGGATTTTGATTTACGATGAATAGGAACCTAAAATTGTTCATCTAAATGCTGAAATTATTTAAAGTCTTCTTGAACTTTAATCTCTCTGATGTGATTAACCAGTTCCATAATTTCAAATGCATCATCCACTTTAAAATTTCCGCTTCGTGTTCTTCTTAATTTAGAAAGATAAGCGCCATTCTCCAATTTTTTTCCAAAGTCGTGTGCTAAAGAACGGATATAAGTCCCTTTACCACAAACTACTCTAAAATCAACTTCAGGTAATTCAATTCTAGTAATTTCAAATTCTGAAATGGTTACTTTTCTGGTTTTTAAAGCAACTTCTTCCCCTCTTCTGGCTTTTAAATATAAACGTTCCCCATCTACTTTTATAGCAGAATGCGCTGGTGGATACTGATCTAAATCACCAATAAAATATTGAGTGTTGTTTAAAATAGCTTCCTCGGTAAGGTTTGAGATATCAAAAGTCCCATCTACCTCTGTTTCTAAATCGTAAGATGGTGTGGTAGCTCCTAAAGTGAATGTGCCTGTATATTCTTTTTCTTCCGCCTGAAAACTATCTATCTGCTTGGTCAGTTTTCCAGTGCAGATGATGAGCAAGCCTGTAGCCAAAGGATCTAAAGTTCCGGCATGACCAACTTTTAACTTAAGCGGTTTAAAAGAGTTTCTGAGTTTACCCACCACATCAAAAGAAGTCCATTGATAGGGTTTGTTCAGCAATAAAACTTCGCCTTCGGTAAAATTAAATTTTGGAAATTCTTTTGTGGAGTTTTCACTCATTATTAAATAATTTGTAAGGAGTGTCCGCTTAAAAGCAACACAATGATTATCCCACCAACGATGATCCGGTAGATTCCGAAAATTTTGAAACCATGTTTACTTAGGTAACCAATGAAACCTTTAATGGCAATTAGGGCCACCACAAAACCGATTAAATTACCTATTAATAGGTAATTGATTTCCTGGCTACTAATGGTATGCCCGTCTTTATAAAAATCGTAAAGTTTTTTTGCTGTTGCGGCAAACATGGTGGGAACGGCTAAAAAGAACGAGAATTCTGCAGCGGCTTTTCGTGTTAATTTCTGTGTCATACCTCCAACAATGGAAGCTCCGGAGCGTGATACGCCTGGGATCATGGCTAAGCACTGGAAAACACCAATTTTTAAAGCAGTTGGATAATTAATTTTATCTGCGTCATCCAAATCCGCATTTTTAAACCAATTATCAACAAATAATAATATAATTCCTCCAACTAATAAGGAAATGCCCACGGTTAAAGGGCTTTCCAATAATTCATCTATTTTATCACTGAATAATAAACCAAAAATAACCGCTGGAATAAATGCGACAAATAACTTTAAATAGAAATCAAAAGTTCTGAAAAAGCGTTTAAAATAGAGCACTACTACAGAGAGAATAGTGCCTAGCTGAATGGCTACTGTGAAAAGTTTCACAAAATCATCAGACTGAATGCCCATTAATGAAGAAGCAATAATCATGTGCCCAGTTGAAGAAACGGGCAAGAATTCTGTAAGGCCTTCAACAATGGCCAATACAACAACTTCAAATATGTTCATTATTTAGTGGCAGGTTTTTTAAGGATTGCAAAAAAGCCTAAAACAAAACCTCCTAAAACTACAATTGGTGCTAAAACTATTTTTCTGAAGCTGTAAATGTCAGTATTGCCACTCATTAAGATGAAACCAATGATGACAATTACAATACTCGCTATTAATAATTGGTAATTCAATTTACTAAAAACGAAATGAACGGAGCCATTTTCTGGCGTATTTGATGGTTTCTGAGACATTATATTATCTATATAAATCTTGTGTTTTTAATCCTAAATATTTAGTTACTGCAAAATAGGTACTGAGACCGGATATAAATATTCCTACTCCAATTACGCCAAGAAAGACTAATCCAAACTCTACATAATCTGTAAGTATCACCAATTCTGGTATTTGTTGTTGCGCAAAATATAAGGTAAGTACCAATAAAATAATGGCAATTAACCCTGCAATGAAACCATGTAAAATGCCGTAACTAATAAAAGGCTTTCTGATAAAACCTCTGGTGGCACCCACTAATTGCATACTCTTAATTAAGAAACGTTGAGAGTAAATGGCTAGCCTAATGGTATTATTAATTAATGCTACCGCGATAATGAGCAGTACAAACCCAAAACCAAAAATCACTAAAGAAATGGTTTTAATATTTTGGTTGATCATATCTACCAAAGATTTTTGATAACGTACCTCGTTAATCAAAGTGTTTTTACCTAATTGTTTACTCAAAACTTCTATACTTTGATTATTTGCATAATCAGCTTTCATGTAAACATCAATGGAAGAGAGCAACGGATTGTAACCCAAAAATTTTATAAAATCTTCTCCCAAATCCTGCGTGAGGTTTCTGGCAGCTAGTTCTTTACTGATGTATTGAGTGCTTTTTACGTAATTATTAGCCTCAATTTGTTTCTGCAACGTTAAAATATCAACCTCTTTTGTGCCTTCATTTATGATTACATTTAAAACGATATTCTCTTTGACGTAATTAGATAATTTTCTTCCATGAACTAAAATCAAACCTAATAAACCAACCATTAACAACACCAAAGAGATGCTGATTACGGTTGAAACATAAATGGTTTTAGTTTTTCTGGATGCCCTGCTGTCTTCAAATTCTTCCATAAACATGTATTATGTTGCGAAAATAATAAACATGAATTGAATATAAGCATGATTGCTTGTTAATTCAACAATTTAACACTTTATAACATTTAATTAAGCCTCGGATTCATTCTTTAGCGCTTTTCCTTTTTCAATTTTTTTAAAATTAAATTCGTACAATATTTCAACTTTTCGTCTTGCCCAAGGTGTTTTCCTTAAAAAACCCAAACTAGATTTAATACTAGGATCGTGGTTAAAACATTTTATCGGAACTTTTAAAGCCATTTTTTCCCACCCAATAAATTCAACTAAATCTTCTAAAATCATTTCTAAAGTTAAGCCGTGTAGTGGATTGTTTTTCTGAGAATTAATATTGTCCATAGTATAAAAAGTTATGATTATAGCTTTAAAACACTTAAATCTAAATTAAATCAAATGATTTTGCGTAGGTATGCAAATCATGAAAAGATTTTGCACCTAGTTTTTTCTTGATATTTTTTCTGTGGGTTTCCACTGTTTGATAAGAAATAAACAATTCTTCTCCACAAACCGCAGCGGTAATTCCCTGTGCCAAATACTTCAAAACCTGTACTTCCCTTTTGGTCAATTTTGCAAATTTATTAATGTTCTCCTTCAAGAAATTATTCTCATCTAACAATTTAGCGGCTTTTTGAGTCATGATATGGTCTGGATCTATTGGGAACGAAACTGTAATTAAAAGAATAGGTTTTCTTTTTTTATCCCTCAAAAATATTTTGGTGCTTGACATGTGCCAGGTCCAATCTTCCATACCGTTTATTCTAACTTGCTGAAAAAAAGAAATACATTCATTATCATTGTTTCTTTCTAATAGCCCTAGAATTTTAGGGGTATAATCATTAGCATCATCAGCGTTGAAATATTTGCCATAATACTCAGCTGAAGACAATTTAGAAATGTCTTCTAAACTGATATTAAGTTCTTTTAACCCTTTTTTACTCATCCAAACTACAGAGCCGTCAATGCTATTATGGATAATTGTCACTCCTGGGATATGATCTGCAAAAGAATTTGCTTCCTGTATTTTATCGTTAATTTCTTTTTGGAGCATTGCGTTTTGCATCTATGAATTTTTTGTGAGCCGAAGTTCTTTATTTTTTTATAATTCTTTACCCAAAACTGGGTATTTTACTAAAATACCAGATTTCTGGTATTTTACAAGGGTTTAATAAGATTTAGATTTGGGTTTAAATTTAAAATATAAGATATGAAAAAAGCATTATTGATCGCATTTGTAGCTATAACAGTTTTAGCTGGATGTAAAAAAGATGACGGACCATCAGATAAACTATCAGAAAGCATACAGGGCCGTTGGGATTTAACTAAAGAGTACTATTTAGATAAAAAGAACGGCACAAAAACTGCTGAGGGCACTGAGAATTATGATATTGGGTATTATTATATTGTTTTTTCAGGAAATAATTTCAAAATTTATGACGGTGGTCAGTTAGAGGATGAAGGAACTTTTACTATTAGTAGTAATGAAATCACACTTGATTATGGAGCTGGAGATATTGATAAAAATCCTATAGAATTCAAAAGCAATAGTGAATTTGTTGTAAAAAACACATCTTCTACTAAGCAAGGAGCTGACACTTATGATTATTATTCAGAGGAAACTTTTAAGAAGAATTAAATAATTGGTATTAAAATAAAAAGCCTTTCTAAATTAATAGAAAGGCTTTTTATTATTGGCAAAGTGCTCAATAAATAAATTTTTATTGAGCAACCAAGCTATAAACAATATAAGCTGTATTTCCATTAAGCAATTTAAATGGAGTGCGTAATGTTAAATTATCTTTACTTGATGATGAAATTTCAAGCTGATAACCTGCATTTACCTCTTTGGCTTTTTCTCCTTCATCAATTTTCTTAAATTGGAAGATTGGATTAAATCCATCATTTAAAACTGACCAATAAATTTTCTGTGAAATACCGTTAGTAAGGGTGATATTTCCGCCATATCCTCCATAAAGAGACCATGTACTGCCTTTAAATTCTTGATAGGGCGCCATGTCAAAAACACTTTTTATTTCATATCCATTTGGAAAACCTTCCAGATAAACATCGCTCACTGTCCAAGTATTAGAGATGTTCGCTTTAGACGCTTTGTTTGACGTAACTCCACTTTTGGAAGTTGAACAAGATGTTATCCCTACCATTAAAATAGCAGAAAATAAAATATAGGCTATTCTAAAATTTTTTTCATTTTCATTTTTTTTTATTTTATAACAATTAGTATTAACAATGATTCAAAAATGAAGCCAGTTAAGAAGTATTGAAAATGAATCTTGATTTTTAAAAATTAAATATGATTATAACCCCGGCATTTCAAATAAAGCCTTTCTCTAACTTTAATTTTTTATTTTCGCAACGCATTACAAAATCAAGCAAACAAAATGGATTATCAATTTAAGCAGATAGAAAAAGACTGGCAAAAATTTTGGGCAGCAAATGAGACATTTAAAGCAGATGTGGATGAAAACAAGCCTAAATATTATGTTTTGGATATGTTCCCTTACCCAAGTGGTGCAGGTTTACATGTTGGGCATCCGCTAGGCTATATTGCTTCCGATATTTTTGCAAGGTATAAAAGGTTAAAAGGTTTTAATGTTTTGCACCCGATGGGTTATGATTCCTTTGGTTTGCCTGCAGAACAGTATGCGATACAAACTGGTCAACATCCGGCAAAAACAACGAAAACCAACATCAACAGATATAGAGAGCAATTGGACAACTTAGGCTTCTCTTTTGATTGGAGCAAGGAAGTGCGTACCAGCTCTCCGGAGTATTATAAATGGACACAGTGGATTTTCATGCAACTGTTTAATTCCTGGTACAATTTAGATACAAATAAAGCAGAATCCATTTCAACATTAATTGAAAAATTGGAAACCATTCCTTCTGCTGAGATTCATGCGGTTTGTGATGAGGATGTAGTTTCCTTTTTGCCAAGTGATTGGAGTACGATGACTGCAGAAGAAAAGCAAGCGGAATTATTGAAATATCGTTTAACTTTTTTAAAGGAAAGTACGGTAAACTGGTGCGCTGCTTTAGGGACGGTTTTAGCAAATGATGAAGTAAAAGATGGTTTTTCTGAACGTGGTGGACACCCAGTGGAGCAGAAAAAAATGATGCAATGGAGCATGAGAATTTCCGCTTATGCAGAGCGATTGCTTCAAGGTTTAAATACTATTGATTGGCCGGAGCCCTTGAAAGAAATGCAGCGCAACTGGATTGGAAAAAGTGTAGGAGCGATGATGAAGTTTAGCCTCATCCCCAACCCTTTTCCAAAGGAGAAGGGAGCGCAGGAAAACAAAGTGGAGAAGAAAAGAGGGTATGAAACTGCGAATTCTTTTGCTTGGGATATTTTGAAAGGGCATTCAAAAGATAATAGAAAGAAGCAAACAGATGCTGAAGTTGTTCTTTGGAATGAATTAAGAGACAGCCAAACTGGTTTCAAAATAAGGAGACAACATGTTATTGAAGGCTATATCACTGATTTTGTTTGCTTGCCAAAACGTTTGGTTATAGAAGTTGATGGTGGTTACCACAATACTCCAGAAGCTCTGGAATACGATAGACAGAGAACAGAATTCTTAAATAATGCCGGATTTGAAGTAATCAGATTCACTAATGAAGAGGCAATAAACAATACAAAATCTGTAATCAATACAATTCAATCAAAACTCCAAAGCATAACCACAAAACAAGTGGCTCCTTCTCCTTCGGAGAAGGCGGGGGATGAGGCTATAGAAGTTTTTACCACCCGTGTCGACACCGCTTACGGCGTTTCATTTTTAGTAATTGCGCCTGAGCATGAATTGGTTTCTTCTTTAACCACTCCAGAGCAAAAAGCAGACATTCAAGCTTATATATTAGCTACAAAGAAAAAATCTGAATTAGATAGAATGGCTGATGTGAAAACGGTTTCTGGCGCTTTTACAGGTAGTTATGCCATCAATCCGTTAAATGGAGCTAAAATTCCTGTTTGGATTGCAGATTACGTTTTGGCAGGTTACGGAACAGGTGCGGTGATGGCCGTTCCATCCGGTGATCAGCGTGATTACCTGTTTGCCAAGCATTTTAATTTGCCCATCATCCAAATTTTGGATACTCAAAAAATTGATAAAGAAGCTGATCCAACAAAAGAAGGAAAATATATCAATTCTGGGATTATTAATGGTTTAGGGTATAAAGAAGCAACGCTTAAAATTATTGAGGAATTAAAAGAATTAGGAATGGGCTATGGTAAAATAAATTACCGGATGCGTGATGCCATTTTTGGAAGACAAAGGTATTGGGGCGAACCTGTGCCGGTTTATTTTAAAAACGGATTACCTTATTTAATTGCCGAAGAAGAATTGCCATTGCTTTTACCTGAAGTAGATAAATATTTACCTACAGAAAGTGGCGAACCACCGCTAGGAAGAGCCAAAGAATGGAAATATAAAGACCAGTACGAATATGAGTTGAGCACCATGCCGGGTTGGGCAGGCAGTAGCTGGTATTGGTACCGTTACATGGATGCAAAAAATGACACAGCTTTCGCTGATCAAGACAAAATTGCTTATTGGAAAGATGTGGATTTATACATCGGCGGAAGCGAACACGCAACCGGACATTTGTTGTACAGCCGTTTCTGGAACAAGTTTTTAAAAGATTTAGGTTATGTAACAGAAGAAGAACCTTTCAAGAAATTGATTAACCAAGGGATGATTCAAGGGCGGAGTAGTTTTGTTTATAGAATAAACGACGCTGATGGGAAAGGAACAAATCAGTTTGTATCTAACGGATTAAAAGGAGATTATTCCACTTCGGCACTTCACGTTGATGTAAGCATCGTTGAAAACGATATTTTAGATATAGAAAAATTCAAAGCTTCAAGAGATGAATTTGCAAACGCTACATTCCTATTAGAAAATGGCAAATATAGCTGCGGAACAGAAATCGAAAAAATGTCCAAATCTAAATTCAACGTGGTAAACCCAGATGATTTGGTAGAACGATACGGCGCAGATACTTTGAGGATGTACGAAATGTTTTTAGGTCCGCTAGAGCAGAGCAAGCCTTGGAATACCAACGGAATTGAAGGCGTTTTTAAATTCTTGAGAAAATTCTGGAAGTTGTTCCATGATGAAAGTTTCAATTTCTCTGTTTCAGATGCTGAACCAACAAAAGCGGAGTTAAAATCTCTACATAAAATCATCAAAAAAGTAGAGGATGATGTAGAGCGTTTCTCTTTCAATACTTCAGTTTCCAGTTTCATGATTGCCGTAAACGAACTGACAGATTTAAAATCTAATAATAAATCAATCCTTCAGGATTTGATAATTATTCTTTCTCCTTATGCACCACATATCTGCGAAGAACTTTGGGTTTTATTGGGCAATAAAGCGGGTACACTTTCTTATGCAAATTTCCCGGTATTCAACCCTGAACATTTGGTAGAAAATGAATTTTCCTATCCGGTATCTATCAACGGAAAAACCAAAACTAATCTATTGCTGTCTCTGGCATTAGAGCCCGCAGACGTAGAAAAAGAGGTAATGGCTAATGATCAGGTACTTAAATACCTTGATGGAAAAACGCCTAAAAAGGTTATCGTGGTAAAAGGAAGAATCATCAACATTGTGGTTTAACTGTTTCATTAAATAAGTTTTAAGGTAAGCTGTTTTACATAAATATAAGTCGCTTTTTTAGCGACTTTTTTTATGCCCAAAATGGTAATCCAATTGTTACATCAAAATTTTCTTTGATGGCGTAACATTGCGCCCTGATTGACATCTTATCTGTAAAATTTTAAAAAAATGAAACGTTTATACTTTTTCTTCCTATTACTTTTTACTACTCAATTAATATATGCCCAATTCCCTGGAGGCGCAGGACAGTCAACCATTACAGGTAAAATATCAGGAGTCATCATAGATTCTTTAACCAATAAACCAGTTGATTATGCAACTATTTCTTTATCGAGAAGTGGACAGGAAAAATCTATCACAGGTTCATTGGCAGATGATAAAGGAGCTTTTAAAATTGATAATGTTAAGCCGGGAAAATACAGATTGACCATTTCTTTTATCGGTTACCTTACAAAGGTTATTGATCCCATTGAAACTACAGCTTCTAAACTCGACTTGAATTTAGCAAATATCATTTTAGCACCCAGCGCAAAAATGCTAAATGAAGTTACCGTAACAGGTGATGCTTCCATTATTGAGAATAAAATTGATAAGATAGTTTACAATGCTGAAAAAGATGTGGCAATTGCTGGTGGCAATTCTACCGATGTTTTGAGAAAAGTGCCTTTATTATCGGTTGATTATGATGGAAATTTATCTTTAAGGGGAAACTCAAATGTGAAAGTGCTGATCAATGGCAAACCTTCAGGAACAATGGCCGGCAATATGGCCGATGCGCTAAAGGCGATTCCTGCGGATCAGATTAAGAGTGTGGAAGTGATTACTTCACCATCGGCAAAATATGATGCAGAGGGAACTTCAGGAATTGTAAACATCATCACCAAAAAAAATAATCTGGAAGGAATCAGCGGTTCTATTAATGCAGGTTTTGGTACCCGCCAAAACAGTGGAAATGGCAACCTGAATATCAAAAAGGGAAGGTTAACCCTTTCTGGAAATGCTGGTGGCTATTATTCTTGGCCACAAACTTCCTTATTAAACTTTGCAAAAGTAAGCAATGACAATTCATATACCATTAGCCAGAGTGGAGAAAGCACTACAGACCGTTTAGCAACAAATGGTTCTATAGGTGCAGATTATGACATCAATACTTATAATTCTGTGAGCTCTACTTTAAAATTAAACTGGTTTCAGTTTTCCGTTGATGGGAATAACTTAAATCAGAATATATTTAATGGGAATAATTTTTCATTCAACAGAGAAAGTAACAATACCACAAAATTACTTGGTTACGACTGGAACAATGATTTTACCCATAAATTTAAGAAAGCAGGGCAAGAGGTTTCTTTTGCATTTCAGCTTACGAGTTCTAATCTTGACAATGATTATGTTTCTAATTTCTTTTTCCCGTCTGGCAGTGCTTCCCAAGATTCTACTGAAAACGGAATAAGCTCTGCAGAAAACAAAGAAAAAACTTTCCAGTTAGATTACACCCATCCATTTAAAAAAGTGATTTGGGAGGTAGGTGCAAAAACTATTTTGAGAGACATCATCAATGATTCTGGTGTCCAGAGTTTCATCCCTTCTACCAATCAAACTACTATAGATCCAAGCAGAAATTACATTTATAATTACAATCAGGACGTATATGCGGCATATACAACTGTTGGCTTTACACTCGCTAAAAAATATGGCATTAAAGCTGGCGCAAGGTTTGAAGGAACTACTATACAAGGTGCCCCAAACAGCAGTAGCGTAGTGCAATCAATAGATAACAATTACAATAACATTACGCCTAGTTTTGTAATTTCCAGAAGCTTTAAGAATTTCCAAACGGTAAAATTAAGCTACAATCAAAGGATTGCCAGACCAAGTTTGTTCTATCTAAATCCTTTCAGAAACAGTTCGGATCCTTTAAATGCCAGTCAGGGAAATCCAAATTTGTCTCCTGAGCTGTCAGATAATTACGAGATCAATTATTCCACTTTTATAAAATCAACAGTAATTAATACTTCTATTTTTTACAGACATACCACTGATATTATTGAAAGTTTAGTGCAAAACTACACTACTGATGATGGGAAAATAGGCTCATTAACCACCTATGGAAACATTGGAACCAACAATTCTTATGGTTTTAGTTTCTTTGGTTCTATTAATCCGGTTAAACCATTAACGTTAAGAGGAAATTTCAACCTTAATTCTTATGATATCAACCTGAATCAGCAGAATTTAGGCGCAACAAATGTGCAGGGTAAAACATACTTTATGTACAATGCTTTTTTAAGTACTACTTATTTATTCCCAAAAGGATTTACTTTTGAAACATTTGTGATCACCAATTCGCCAAGAAGAACATTTCAAGGAAAAAATCCTTCCTTCAATATGTTGAATTTATCAGTTAAAAAGGATCTTTTCAATAAAAAAGGAAGCATTGGCTTAAGTGTAATTGATCCATTTAACGAACGTAAAAACTTCAATTCACAAATCAATAGTAATCTGTTTACACAAACCAATAGTTTTTCTCTTCCTTTCCGTTCGGTAGGATTAAGTTTTAGTTGGAGATTTGGATCTTTGAAAGTGGCACAAAATCCTAAAAAAGGAGTCACCAATAGTGATTTAAAACAAGACAGCGGACAAACTGGAGTTGGAGTGGGAAATAATTAAATTTAAATTTCAAAAAAAACGGAATCAGATTCTTACCTGGTTCCGTTTTTATATAAGGATAAGTTGTAAAAAGATGACTATTCTTTTTTTACATTCTTCAAGACCAACAAATTTTGAGCATTTGCACTTAATCCCGAGATATTATTTTGGTATAGGTTAACAAATTCATCATAAAACAAAACTACCACCGGTGATTCATCCATCATCAATTGATCCATTTTTTGGTAAAGTTTAAATCTTTCCTGATCATTTTTCACATCACTTAACTGTTCATACATCTTGTCAAATTCTTTATTGTAAAAACTGGTGTAATTTGGTCCCGTGGGAACAAAGTTCTTTGAGTAAAACATGGATAAATAAATCTCTCCATCCG
>JBDSHZ010000084.1:0-5099 GCA_039918235.1 Pelobium sp. | reverse complement strand
TTTACAATTCCTGAATATCATTCTTCAAGATTAACAAAGCTAAATCGTAAGGGTTTTCTTCTACTGATTCTAATCTTGAAAAAATCAATTTACTCAATTCTACCGCTGATGCTTCTGGATGTAAGCTAGCCATAGATTGATTGACCATGTTAATGGTGTCTTCTTTCACTCTTTTGATGATCCCCCAAGCATCATTACTGATATAGAGCTGTTGCGAAATATTATGCTGGTACTCGGCTTTTATTTCAGAGAGGATTAAGCTTTGCATTTCCTTGCTGCTCATTCCTGAGGAATGTAATCTCAGTAATAAGTTTATCGGGTTGATGCGTTCTACAAAAAGAGTCATCCTTTCATAAGCTTGTAGCTTTAAAGGCAAAATATCTTTTATTACAATGGTTTTATATTCCATTTTTTTAAGATTGTAATAATTATCTAAATGATTCTTCAACAAAAAATAAGCTGTAAAAAACACTAATATTCCTGAAAGGGTGTATTTTAATATATCTAAAAAGAAAGCGTTGATATCCATTTTAAGATTGTAAGTTATTGGTAAAATAAGGAGTTTAAAAAACAAAAATCTACATTTTGCCTTATATTTGTTTAATTAATTATTGATTTATGAGCACAGTAATAGAAACAGAGGCACCCGTAAGCTTAACCGAAGGTGCGAAAAAAGAAGTAAAAAAATTAATGTCTCAGCAAGAGTTGGGGGAAGAATTTGGTTTACGTTTAGGTGTTGAGGGTGGTGGCTGTTCGGGAATGAATTATGTTTTAGGTTTTGATCAGAGTAAAGAAGGTGATACTGAATACAATATAGATGGGATTCGTGTTTTTATGCACAAAGCCCATGGTTTATACTTAGCAGGGATGCAGGTTGATTTTCAACAAGGATTAAATTCCCGTGGCTTTGTATTTAACAACCCCAACGCGGCCAGTACTTGTGGTTGTGGAACTAGTTTTTCTGTTTAATTTTTAGTTTTTGATGATTTGAAATGCCAGCTTTTAATTAAGGCTGGCATTTTTTATGTTTTAATCTAATATTAAAATCCTTAAAGCTTTCTTTTAAAAGTTCGATACTGTGTTTTTGCTATTCACCGTGAATAGGTTGTATAAGAGGCCAAGTATTCCGTGGTTTAAAGATCAGGCTGAAAATATACTCTCTATTGTGGCGCAACGCTAACAAAATTTATTAGGCTGATTTACAAACTTAATCTTATCCCCATTTCTAAACCGCGGATTTCTGCCAATCCCTTCAATCTTCCTATTGCTGAGTAACCGGGATAAGTCTTCTTATGCAGGTCATCCAACATCTGATGCCCATGATCTGGCCGCATTGGAATACTTGCTTTTCTTTCTTTTGCTAAAATCACCAATTCCTTTACAACTTTAAAAAGATCTGCATCTCCTTCGAGGTGATTAGCTTCATAAAAATTCCCGAACTCATCTCGCTGCGTACTTCTTAAATGAACAAAATGGATATATTTCCCTAATCTTTTTACTATTCCTGCTAAGTCATTATCTGCCCTAGCTCCTAAAGAACCTGTACAAAAACACAAACCGTTTGCAGGAGAGGGTACGGCATTGATCAGTTCTTCAGCATCAGATTCTGTACTTAATATCCTTGGCAATCCTAAAATTGGAAATGGTGGATCGTCTGGGTGGACGGCCATTTTAACACCCTCCTGCTCACAAATTGGAGCTACCTCAGCTATAAAATGAAATAGATTTTCTTTTAATTTTTGAGCATCAATGCCATCATAAGTTTTTAAAGCTTTTAAAACTTCTTCTTTGGTAAAAGCTTCTTCGCTTCCTGGCAATCCCTGCAAAGCAGTTGAAAAAATTTCTTTCTTTTCATCCTCACTCATCACTTCAATTTTTTTCTTTGCTTTATCAATCTCCTCGTTTGAGTAATCTTTAATCGCACCTGGTCTTTTTAAAAGAAAAAGATCGAAAGCTACAAAAGCATCTTTTTCAAAACGCAACGCTTTACTGCCATCAGGCATTTCAAATTGCAGATTGGTTCTCATCCAATCCATTAAAGGCATAAAATTATAGGTGATAACCTTTAAACCACAAGTAGCAACGTTTTTAATGCTTTGCTTATAATTTTCAATGTACCGCTCAAAATCTCCTGATTTTTTCTTGATATCATCATGAACGGGTAAGCTTTCTATCACTGTCCAGCTCATCCCTGCCTTTTCAATCAGCTCTTTTCTGGTATTGATTTCTTCAATAGTCCAGGTATCACCAACAGGATTATGATGCAATGCTGTAACTACTCCGGTGCAGCCTGCTTGTCTAATGTTGGATAAACTAACTGGGTCGTTAGGCCCAAACCAACGCATGGATTGATCAAATGTCATTTAATAAAATTTAAACACCGCTATAAATACTAAAACCGCCATCAATATTGATAGTGGTACCGCTTACAAAACTTGAAGCCTCGCTCAGCAACCAAACTAAACATCCTGTTAATTCTTCTGGTGCACCAAAACGATTGAAAGGTGTATTATTGAGCACTAAGTTTCCCCTATCGGTGTAACTTCCGTCTTCTTTGGTTAATAAAGTTCTATTTTGCTCTGTTAAGAAAAAACCCGGTGCTATGGCATTCATTCTTAATTTGTCGCCATATCTTTTGGCTAATTCTACTGAAAACCATCTGGTGTAACAATCAATAGCTGCTTTAGCCATGCTGTAACCTAATACTTTTGTAATGGCTTGCTGTGAGCTCATGGAGGAGATATTTACAATACTGCCTTTATGCTTTGCGATTTCGACTCCAAAAATCTGAGTAGGTAAAAGTGTGCCCCAAACATTTAAGTCCATTACTTCTTTCATCCCTGCCATGCTCATCCCAAAAATATCCGCCTCGGGTTGTAAAATTCCGCCCGGCATATTCCCACCAGCGGCATTTACCAATCCATCAACTTTACCATATTTAGCTAGTAGTTTACTTTTTGCTTCTACTAACTGTTCTTCATTGGTCACGTCAGCAATTAATGCAATTGCTTCCCCACCATCACCAATTATTTCGGCAACACGTTCTTCTGCCACCGCTTGGTTTCTTCCCATTACGCCTACAATTCCGCCGGAATTAGAAATTGCTTTTACAAAAGATTTCCCTAAAACACCAGTTGCCCCAGTTACTACAATTACTTTATTTTTAAGATTGAATTGATCAGTCATGCCTATTTTTGTTAATAATAATTAGATTCTTAATAGGCTTCTAAGCTATTAATAAAATATTTCTGTACCCTAAAAAAGTTCTAAATTTGCTTGTTTTTTGACGTTTTAGATGGGCAATATCATTTCTAAAGAAATAAAAAAAGTGTTAGCATTAAGCTACCACTTTCAAATATGTGTTATCTAATTAAATGTATCTATTTATTAAATTTTCCATGTATTCCTGTTTGCCACTGATGGTTTTTGGTTCACCATTCTGGATCGCATATTCACGCAAATCTTCTAAACTTAATTTTCCTTTTTCAAACTCACTTCCTTTACCGCTATCAAATGAAGCATATCTCTCGGTTCTGATTTTTTTGTAATCAGATTTTTCTAAGATGTTATTTGCAATTAAAAAGGCTCTGGCAAAAAGATCCATCCCACCAATGTGTGCGTAAAACAAATCTGCAGGGTCTGTAGAATTTCTTCTGATTTTAGCGTCAAAATTTATTCCTCCATCTTTAATTCCGCCTGCTTCATTGATGATCAACATAGATTCTACCAACTCATTGATATTGTTAGGAAACTGGTCAGTATCCCATCCATTTTGGTAATCACCTCTGTTGGCATCAATTGAACCCAAAAGCCCAGCATCAACAGCTACCTGTAGCTCATGCGTAAAAGTATGGCCCGCCAATGTAGCGTGGTTTACTTCTAGGTTTAATTTAAAATCACCTAAAAGATCATATTTCTGAAGGAAACCTAATACCGTAGCAGCATCATAATCATACTGGTGTTTAGTAGGTTCACAAGGTTTTGGCTCAATGAAGAAAGTTCCTTTAAATCCATTTTTACGGGCGTAATCTTTAGCCGTATGTAAAAAAGTAGCTAAATGTTCCTGCTCTCTTTTCATGTTTGTGTTTAACAAACTCATATAACCTTCTCTTCCTCCCCAGAAAACATAATTCTCGCCTCCTAGTTCAATAGTGGCATCCAATGCGGCTTTAACCTGCGCTGCTCCATGAGATAATACATGAAAATCAGGATTGGTTGATGCGCCGTTCATATATCTGCTGTGAGAAAAAAGATTGGCAGTTCCCCAAAGTAATTTAAGTCCTGTTTCTTTCTGCTTTTCTTTAGCATAAGCTACCAAAGCTTGCAGTCTTCTATCGTTTTCTTTAATGTCGTCTCCATAATCCACCACATCAACATCATGAAAACAGTAGTAAGGAAGATCCATTTTGCTTAAAAATTCAAACGCAGCATCCATCTTATCTTTTGCTCTTTCTACAGCGTCAGATTTTTTATCCCAAGGAAAAATATGAGTTGGTCCACCAAATGGATCAGCGCCGTTCCCTACAAAGGAATGCCAATAAGCACCGGCAAATCTCAGATGATCTTTCATGGTTTTTCCAGCAACTAATTGTTCAGGATTATACCATCTGAAAGCAAGTGGATTATCACTTTCAGGTCCTTCATATTTAATTTTTCCGATTTCTTTAAAGTATTCTTTTTGAGAATTTATAGTTGACATAATATTTGGTTTTTTATAATTCTAAATTTTTAATTACGATTTCAATTGTTGTAGCAATAAGTTTTTCCAGTCTTGGTAATGATCTTCTAAAGATTTACCATTTGGCTCAATAATTTGAATTGCTTTTCTGTTGTTGAAAGCTTCCCCTGCATTTTTGTAAACCCCTGCTCCAATCCCAGCGCCCACTGCAGCACCATAACTTCCATCATTTTCATATAACTCTACAGGAACACCCGTAATATTCACAAAAGTTTGTGAGAAAAGCTCACTTAAGAAAAGGTTAGACTTACCTGCTTTAATAACAGCGGGTTTCATTCCGTTTTCTCTCAAAATATCTAATCCGTAACGGAAAGAAAATGCAATTCCTTCCTGTACCGCTCTTAAAAGATGAGCTTTAGTA
>JBDSHZ010000083.1:0-67819 GCA_039918235.1 Pelobium sp. | reverse complement strand
TCCTTCTTTATCAAAAATCAATGAAGCGCCGTCAAAAACAATTTCGGTTTGACTGCCTACCGCATTGCAATAAAACATAGGCAGCTTATACTTAATCACATTTGCTTTAATAACCGATTTTCTTTCTTCGGCATGTATATAATCAAACGGCGAAGCGCTCAGGTTTATCATAAGGTCCGGCTTTTGTTCTATCAGAATGTTCATTGGCGAAATACGGTATAAGGGATTATCGTCAATGTTCCATATGTCTTCGCAAATAGTTACTGCAAGCCTCTTTCCTTTAAATTCAACCACATTCCAATTGTAGGCGGGTTCGAAATAGCGGTACTCATCAAACACATCATAAGTAGGCAAAAGTGCTTTTTTAACAACCTGTTTAATCTCTCCATCGGCAATAAAAAAAGCAGCATTATAAAGGTCTTTCCCTTCAATAACAGGGTTAACAATTGGTAAACCAATAATGCAGGCAATTCCCTCCGTGGCTTTTGCAATCTCATCTGCAGAAGCTTTACACAGTTCAATAAACTCAGGATATTCCAAAAAATCTCTGGGAGGATAACCTGAAATACATAGTTCGGCAAAAACTACAATATCAACACCAGCAGCTTTTTGAGCTTGGATAGTTTGAATTATTTTTTGAGTATTAGCTTCAAAATTACCAATATGATAATTCAATTGTGCTAAAGCAATTTTCATGTATGAAGAGTAAATTTATTAAACGAAACTAAAAAAATACGGCAAGGTTCAGGCCTAAATAAGAACTTTTTAAAGTGCCACTTCCAGATTGGATATCAGTAAAACCATTGTCAAAAGACAGCCCGGCCATCATTGTAGTTTTACCACCAACTTTAAACTCGGCTCCTCCGCCAATAATTAATGAAGCTCTATAAAATGAAGTGTTTTTATAAACATCTAAATCTTCTGTTGAACTAGCTGGGTTTGTTGATTTAACATCCTGTTTTGCCCTCACGCAAAATCCATTACCTAAACCAAATTCGCCAAAAAACTTCAAGCCGTTCACTTCTGTAGTAGTTAACTTAAGTTTCGCTGGGATTTCAATATACTGGATTTTATAAACCTGCTGATCACCATTGTTGGCAGTAAGCTCACTTTTGGTTTGGCCATTAATGGTGGTAAGCAGTAATCCTGTACTAAACGCATAATTGTCTGCAAAATAAAAATCCCCCAATAAACCGTAAGTAAAGCCGGCTCTTAAACCATCAGTCTTAATTCCCTGTACATCTGATTTTATCCAGCCAAAATTAGGATGGGCAGTTAAGCCTAATTTAAAACCTCCTACTGTACCGTCCTGCGCAAAAAGTGCAAAAGAACAAAAAGTAAATAATACAGCAAATAATATCTTTTTCATAACTTCGGAATAAATAAAAATTGTTCTTCTGTGATTGTAAACGTTAATCATCGCCCCAAAATTACTCTTTTTTTTCTGATATCATTTTTTCTGATGGCCTGCCATCACGATGATAAAGTAGATGTAAGCAATATTGATGTTGAGTTAAATATTGAAAGGTTTGATCAGGATTTTTTTAGCATTAAGCCGAATGAATTAACCGCTCAATTACCGCTATTAAAAAATAAGTACGGTGCTTTTTACGATGATTATTTTCAGAAAATCCTGAATGTTGGAACTACTGACAATACTCAATATTATCAAACTGTAGAACAGATTTTAAGTGGTAAACCGTTTCAGGATCTGCAGGCTGAAACGAATGAGGTTTATCCAAATCTGGATGCCCAAAAATCAGTATTGATAGATGCTTTTAAGCATATTAAATATTATTATCCCAATTGGAAAACACCAAAATTAATTACTTATATCTCTGGTTTTCAGGTTCAGACTCCAATTGGGTCTGGCTATGTTGGGATTGGATTGGATATGTTTTTAGGAAAGGATTCCAAGTTTTATCCTGCTTTGGTAGAAAGTGTGCCAAGATACATCAGTAGGAGGTTTACACCTGAAAATATCACCCCTCGAGTAGTAGAAGTAATTACAAGAGAAGAACTTTTTCCAGAATTAAATCAAGATAAAAATCTTTTGGCAAAAATGGTTTATAATGGGAAATTGCTATATTTCATGAAAAAGATTCAGCCTGAAATTGCTGACAGTACTTTAATAGGCTATTCATCTGATCAGATGAAATGGGCAACTCAATTTGAATCTGATACTTATGCCTATTTTTTAGAGCAGGATTTGTTATTTAATACTGATTATTTTAAGATTCAGAAATATTTAGCGGAAGCACCTTTTACACCCGGTTTAGGAAACCAGAACGATTCTGCACCAAAGCTTGGTCTGTTTATTGGCTGGCAGATTGTAAAATCATACATGAAAGAAAATCCTGACGTAACTTTAAAAGAATTAATGTTGGAGAAGGATGCACAGAAAGTATTAAGGATGGCCAAATACCGGCCTGCTAATAAACCTTAAGCATAACAGAAGATGAAGATAGGAATTGTATTGAGTGGAGGTGGAATTAGGGGTGTTGCCCATTTGGGGGTATTAAAGGCAATAGAAGAAAAGGGAATAGTGATCTCTAACATATCTGGCACCAGTGCGGGATCAATTGTTGGCGCTTTATATGCCAATAAAATTGACCCTTATGAAGCTTTACAGATTTTCCAAGAAACAAGGCTGTTGAAATTTATTAAGCCTGCTTTTAAATCTATTGCGTTGCTTAATATAGAAAATGTAGCAAAACTATTAAAGACTTATATACCACATGATTCTTTCGAACATTTAAAAATACCGCTCACTATTACTGCTACAAATTTCAATGAAGGTAAGCTGGTCTATTTTTCTGAGGGAGAGTTGATCAGAAGAGTTTTAGCTTCAAGTTGTATCCCAGGGGTTTTTAAACCTATTGAACTAGATGGTAAATTTTATGTAGATGGCGGGGTGCTAAATAATTTCCCTGTTGAACCGCTAACTGGTAAATGTGATTTCATTATTGGCTCTTCCTGTAATCATTTGCCTGTAGTGAATCAGTTCAGAAATATGAAGCATGTGATTGAAAGAGCAGCAATTCTATCTATCAATCATGATATGGAAGAGAAGAAGAAATGTCTTGATATTTTGATAGAACCTTTAGGTTTAGGAGAAACAGGAGTTTTCGATGTAAAGAAAGCAGAAGAGATTTTCTGGATTGCTCATGAGGAAACGCTCCATCAGATAAAAAATATTAAGACAATGAGAAAATAAAAAAGCATCATCTCAAACTTGAGATGATGCTTTCAATATTTTATGAGATTTGTGCCTTATTTAGTCTTTTAAAACTCTCAATACGCCGCTAATGCTGATGGCGGCGCCAATAAAGGTTAAAGCCCAACCAATTAAATCAACTACTATTGAGTGGTAAACAAACTGTTTAACATATATACCAAATAGGCCTATAATTACTCCAATAATGATAATTTTATAATATGAAGGGTTATTTGCATTTACCATAATCTATCTCGATTTATTTCTCTGCAAAAATAAAACTATTGTTTAAATAAATGCAACAATTGCTAAATAGTTTCTACAAAAATGGTTTGCTTTGTATCAACTTTACCGTAGTTGCCGTAATAGATTTAAATGGGTTTAAAATTAAGATTCGGTTTTTTTGCAGGAGTTGCTTTATTGTTCTTCTATTCTTGTGTTAAGAAGGAAGATTCCAACATCCCTAATACTCATAATTGTGCTCTTGTTCTTTGCACTCAAGCTTCAAAAACGTTCAATATTCATATTTTGGATAAATCTAATAGTTCGGATCTGATTTTCGGTTCCAATCCAAAATACCGTTTTAACGATGTTAAAATTTATAGTACTCGTTTAAAGAAGAATATCGATCTATCAGTTGATAGTACTGATAAGTCTAATAAGTTTATCAGGTTCGAAACTTTTGGTACGGATGAATTTGTGATTTATTTTGCATCCACAACGCCTGATTCACTTAAAGTAGAAACTAAATTTATTGCTGAATCCTGCTGTGGGAAGCTAGATATTACCAATCTTAATTTAAATAACCAATCCATTCAATTTTCAAACACCGTCCCTACAACTATTACTCTGAAAAAGTAAACATTTAACAATTGATAACCCAAACATCCAAAGCGTAAAGTTTTGGGTGTTTTTTTTGGGATTAATTTTATGCTTGAGTAAATCCTTGGATTATAAAATATTCAATAATCCGAGATTTTTATATTGAAGAGATATGAATAAAAAAAACCTCAATCATTTATCATGATTGAGGTTCCTAAGCTTTCGGCATTAAGCCTTATGCTTTAAACTCTTTAAATTATCCGTTTGATAATGCAGCAGCACCACTTACAATCTCAGAAAGCTCTGTGGTAATGGCAGCTTGACGGGCTTGGTTGTAAGCCAATTTAAGCTTCTTTAACAAATCACCGGCATTATCGGTCGCTTTGTCCATAGCAGTCATTCTTGCGCCATGTTCTGAAGCATGAGAATCTAAAACTGCTTTGTAAAGCTGTATTTTAATATTTTTAGGAATCAACTCTTCTACAATTTCCTCTTGTGATGGTTCCAAAATATAATCAACTTGGTTGCTTTGCGCCTCCGTTGTTTTCTCAGGTTTTGGAACTGGTAAAAGTTGTTCTGTAGTTAAAATCTGCATTGCTGCATTTTTAAACTGATTGTAAACTAACTCTACTTTATCGTATTTGCCATCTTCAAAACCTTTCATAATGGCTTCGGTAATCAAAGAAACATTCTCGAAATTTAAGGCACTAAATACTTCATTGTTGTTTCCAATAATATTGTATTTACGCTTTTCGTAATAATCCTGTGCTTTTTTTCCTATGGCAACAACATGTAAATTCCCGCTTTTCTGGAAAGAGCTGTATTTTTCAGAAATTAGATTGTTAGCGGCTTTTATGGCATTCATATTAAAAGCACCCGCCAAACCACGGTTAGAAGTCACCACAATTACCAGTACATTTTTAACTTCACGTTCCTGAGTGAAAACCGAAACACCATCTTCTAAACTGGCAGAAAGATTAGCTAAAATCTCTTTCAATTTATTGGCATAAGGACGTAGCTGAACAATAGCATTGGTTGCTCTTTTTAACTTAGCAGCCGAAACCATTTTCATAGCTTTAGTAATCTGCTGCGTAGAGCTTACCGATGTGATCCTGATTCTTACTTCTTTTAAATTTGCCATTTTTTAGTATCGAGTATCAAGTATCAAGACGCTTATAAGGTCTTGATACTTGATACTTTTGTCTTGCTACTTAATATATTTATCAGATAATTCCTTCGCTACAGTTTCTAGCACACTTGTTAAGCTGTCATCAAATTTACCTGCTTTTAAGGCAGCTAAAACTTCTGGATGACGTTGCTCTAATTGTGTAGTATATTCTGATTCAAATTCTCTTATTTTATTTACAGGTACATTTCTCATTAGGTTTTTAACACCTGCATAAACAATTGCAACCTGCTTTTCTACTGTAACAGGAGAGTACTGACCTTGCTTTAAAATCTCTACGTTTCTTGCACCTTTATCCAAAACCAATTTTGTTGATGCATCTAAATCAGAACCGAATTTTGAGAAAGCCTCTAATTCACGGTAACTTGCTTGGTCTAATTTTAAGGTACCGGCAACTTTCTTCATTGATTTAATTTGAGCGTTACCACCTACACGAGATACTGAAATACCTACGTTAATAGCCGGACGTACACCTGCATTAAACAAATTAGATTCTAAGAATATCTGACCATCAGTAATAGAAATTACGTTAGTTGGGATATAAGCAGAAACGTCACCAGCTTGTGTTTCGATAATTGGCAATGCAGTTAAAGAACCACCACCTTTTACAATACCTCTAATAGACTCTGGCAAATCATTCATTGCTTGCGCAATTGAATCATTCTGGTTAATTTTTGCAGCTCTTTCTAATAAACGACTGTGTAGATAAAAAACATCACCTGGGTAAGCTTCACGTCCTGGAGGGCGTTTCAATAATAAAGAAACCTCGCGGTAAGCAACTGCTTGTTTAGATAAATCATCAAAAACAATTAAAGCAGGTCTTCCTGTATCACGGAAAAACTCACCAATTGCAGCTCCAGCAAACGGAGCGTAAAACTGCATTGGAGCAGGTTCTGCAGCGGAAGCAGCAACAATAACGGTATAAGCCATTGCTCCTTTTTCTTCCAACGCTTTTAAAACGTTAGCAACAGTACTTGCTTTTTGCCCAATGGCAACATATATACAGAATACAGGCTGGCCTGCATCATAAAATTCTTTCTGATTGATAATGGTATCGATACAAACGGCAGACTTACCTGTTTGACGGTCACCAATAACCAGCTCACGCTGTCCACGTCCAATCGGAATCATTGCATCAATAGCTTTGATACCAGTTTGTAATGGCTCAGTAACTGGCTGACGGTAAATAACACCTGGTGCTTTACGCTCCAAAGGCATTTCGTAAGTTGTACCAGCAATTGGTCCTTTACCATCAATAGGTTGTCCCAAAGTGTTCACCACACGGCCACACATCCCTTCACCTACATTGATAGATGCAATACGTTTAGTACGTTTAATGGTATCACCTTCTTTAATCTCGTCAGATTGTCCCAACAATACCACACCCACGTTGTCTTCTTCCAAGTTCAGTACAATCCCTTGTAAGCCTGATTCAAATTCAACCAGCTCTCCAGCTTGTACTTTAGTTAAACCATAAACACGGGCAATACCGTCACCCACTTGGAGTACTGTACCTACCTCTTCTAATTCAGTTTCTGACTTAAAGCCTGATAATTGCTGACGTAAAATCGCCGAAACTTCATCTGGTCTTACCTCTACCATCTTATTTTATTTATTATTTAATTTTTTTAAATCCGCCAGCTGGCGAACTGTGTCTATTTAAATCCTGTTATAAACTAAGCAATTACCTTTTGGGTAAATTCTTTTTTTACTCTGCTTAAGCTAGTGGCAATACTACTGTCAAACTGTTTATCGCCAACTGTTAAAATAAATCCACCGATTAAATCAGCATCAACAGTTTCTTTTAAAATCACCTCACCACCAGTTACTGCTTTCACTTTGCTCATGATTTCCGCTCTTGCGTTGTCATTTAATGCAACGGCAGAAACAATTTTTGCGGTGACAATATTTTTGTATTGGTTATATTGGTTTAAAAATTCTTTAGCGGTGCCGTAAATAATTTCTGCTCTACCTTTATCCACTACAATCTTTAAAAACGCAGCAGTTACAGTATGAATTTTTTCCCCGAAAATAGCTTTTAAAATCGCATTTTTCTTTCCCAAAGGAATAATTGGATTCTTTACCACCGCTTGCAATTCAGAATTTGCTCTAAGCGTATTTACAAAAAGTTGCATGTCTACTTTAATCTCCTCTAAAGCTTTTTGCTCTAAAGCCAAATCCATTAGTGACTTTGCGTATCTCGATGCTACTTTTATTTCTGACATTTTTTTTCAGTGTTTAGTTTCCAGTTTCCAGTTTCCAGTTTTTGATCAGCAAATTACGCCTGACTCTCAACTGGCAACTTACAACCGCCAACTGATTACTAATTTAACTTCACATCTTTCAACAAGTCGCTTATTAAAGCATCTTGTTTTTGTTTATCATCAAACTGCTTGCGCAATACTTTCTCCGCAATAGCTAAAGAAAGGGCGGCCACTTGATTTTTAACTTCGTCTAAGGCAGCAACCTTTTGGTTATTGATTTCTACTTTAGCTTTTTCAATCAGTTTAGCACCTTCTTCCTGTGCAGATTTTTTGGCCTCAGCAACAATCTGATCTTTTAATTCTTTAGCTTCTTTTAAAATGGCGTCACGCTCAACTCTAGCTTGCTTCAATAAAGCTTCGTTCTCGGTAGATAAACGGGCCATCTCTTCTCTGGCC
This sequence comes from Pelobium sp., assembly GCA_039918235.1. Classification (GTDB taxonomy): domain Bacteria; phylum Bacteroidota; class Bacteroidia; order Sphingobacteriales; family Sphingobacteriaceae; genus Pseudopedobacter. The sequence continues at coordinate 59,934 of JBDSHZ010000083.1, read as the reverse complement.
AAATCAGCTTTGTTCAAAGCATCTTCAATTGATCGCTCACGTTCATGTATGGCGCCTAACATAGGTTTCCATGCTGCTTTTTTCAGAATGAAGAAAAGCAATAGGAAAGAAATACTTGTCCAAAAAACTAAACCGATACTTGGGGTTACTAAATCCATTGTATTGTATATCTATTGTTATTAAATCAATTTAAAAAATCAGAAATACAGCCAATCGCTGTATTTCTGACTTAATTTCGGAAATCCGACTGTTAAACTGCAACAGGAGGATTGTTTCCTAAAAGTGCAACTACCACTGCGAATAAAGCAACACCTTCAACAAGTGCTGCAGCAATGATCATTGCAGTTTGAATTTTTGAAGCAGCCTCAGGCTGACGAGCAATACCTTCCATTGCTTTACCACCAACTTGACCAATACCGATACCTGCACCGATAACTGCTAAACCTGCACCAATTGCAGCGATTGAACCTACCATAACTGTAATTTTAATATATGATTGTTAAACAAAATGTTTCTTTTTTTAAGAGAGTAATTTTCAATGTCTTGAATCTTTACTCTTTTTTCTTTTTAATGATGGTGCTCTTCTACAGCTGTACCTATAAACAATGCCGTAAGCATAGTAAAGATGAAAGCTTGTAAAAATGCAACCAAAAGTTCCAGAACATCCATAAAAATTACAAAAGCTACCGATACAGGTGCAATTGCAATGGTTTCAAATATGAATATTAAAGAGATTAAGCTCAATACAATAATGTGACCTGCCGTAATATTGGCAAACAAACGGATCATTAATGCAAATGGCTTAGAAATGATACCGATGATTTCAACCACCCACATAATTGGCAATAACCAAAATGGAACATCTGGTTTAAAAATATGTCCCCAGTAGTATTTGTTACCATTTACGTTTACTACTATTAAAACAATAACAGCTAAAACCATAGTAATGGCAATGTTACCTGTTACGTTTGCACCTCCTGGGAAAATAGGAATCAATCCCAACAAATTATTAATCCAAATGAAAAAGAAAATAGTCAATAATAAAGGCATAAACTTTTCATATTTATATCCAATATTTGGTCTGGCAATATCATCTCTAATGAAAACAATTAAAGGCTCTAACCAAGATTGTAATCCCCTTGGTGCTTTATTTACTGTTTTTTTGTATGCGCCAGCTGTACTTAAGAAAATGATTAAAATCAAAATCACAGATAAGAATAATGCAAACACATTTTTAGTGATAGAGAAGTCATAAACTTTGTCAGTAAGTTCTTCATCTATTTTCCCATCAGCACCTAAAATTTTAATATGTTCCTCTTCATTTAAATAAGTGTACTTGCTAGTGAAAGCAACTGGCTCATGGTGTTCATCCATCAAATTTGATGATGAAAACACATCTAAGCCAGTGGGTGTAATTAAAATTACAGGTAAAGGCATAGCCGTATGGCCCCAAAGATGAAAGCTATGTGAATCTCCAATATGTTCTAAAATGGTAGTAGTAGGATCGAATTTTTTCGCTGCATGCTCAACTTTATGCTCAATGGCTTCTTCCACTTTTTCAACCTCATTTTCCTGTTTTGCAAAAGCACTAAATGATAAAAATAAGATAAAAAGAGCGAATACACCCTTTAAAGAGGAATTTTTAAAATTTAAAATGTGGCTAAAATCCATTTATTACGTGTTTTTTACTTCTTGATTTGGTGGCGCAAGTTACGTAACAAACAATAAATTTCAAAGACCGTGAATAATAAATAAACAGAAAAAAAATTGGTGATGAATAATATGCTGTCTACACGAACTTTTTGGGTATAAATAAGGATAAATACCATACTTAATAGAAGTCGTATTGTAATGGAAGCCAATAAGATATGGCTCTGATAATCGCCTCCAATTTTTAATCCCCACACAGAAATTAAGTAAACCAGCAAAGTGATGGTTGCCATAAAGCCAAATACTAGCCAGAAATAGGGGATTAAGACTGTTTGAGAAAAGAGAAAATGGTCTATGCTCCAAAATGATAAACTGGAGATGATCACTAATAAAAAAAAGTAAAGGAAGAATTTTGTAAAACCCAAAGCAAATTATTTTAAAGCTCTAAATATAGTGTATAAGGCTATGATTACGCCAAATAAGCTTAATAAAGCAGTAAATATTGGGTTTTTAGATTGGTTATACTCATCAATCTTATAGCCCGCAAAAGTAAACATGCCAATGATAGCAATCATTTGAAAACCTAAGCTCGAATATTTTATATAGCTATTAGGCGCTGATAATTTCTCTTTTTCCGAGGAGTTCTTCTCTTCCATCAAATGAATTTTTTAGAATAGATTTGGTTTGAGAAACGCCTGTTTGGCAATGGCCAGATAGATTTGCCCCGTTTTCTACTACCAATTTATTAGATGAAATGTCACCAACAACGTTTGCAGTGACTTTTAAAAATAGTAATTCTGAGGTTTGTATATCACCAATCACTTTTCCTGAAATCTCCGCACTTTCAGCAATGATATCTCCTATGATTTCACCAGTTGATCCAATAACTACTTTGGCTTTAGATTTTACATTTCCAGTAATCCTACCATCAATTCTGATATCTCCCTTAGTATTTAAATCACCGGTAATTTCTGTTCCTATTCCTATAATATTTATGGAACCTGCTTTTAATTCTCCATCTAAAGCGGTTTCTTTTTTTCTGCTAAACATTTTATTAAGGTTTAAAAGGTCATATAGTTTTGTGGGTTAACTGGTGTGCCGTTAAACCAAAGTTCAAAATGCAAATGTGGACCGGTTGAATACTCTCCAGTGTCGCCCACAACAGCTATTACTTCTCCAGCTCTCACGAAACTACCAGTTTTTTTTAATAAAACAGAACAGTGCTTATAAAAAGAGATTAAATTATTGCCATGTTGTAGCCCAATTACATATCCAGTTTCTGGGGTGAAATTAGAAAACATCACTGTTCCGTCTAATGTTGCTTTTATATTTTCATTTCTTCTGGTTGCAATATCAACACCGTAATGCTGTTTTTGCGAGTCAAAGGAATCGGTTACTTTTCCTCTCAAAGGACTAAAAAATGCGTAAGAAGCAATCCCTGATTTGTCTTTTTCCTCTTCGGCATTTAAATCAAATTTCCCTTCAGATTCAATCAGTTTTCTTAATTCCTTTTCCTCTGAAGAAATTTTTTGGTTAAGTTTAATACTGTCGGTAGCTTTAGAATCGTCTTTTGGTTTTATAGATTTGGCTTCAGTAATGTCTCCGTTAATTACATTTTTAAGATTGGTGAGGTAAAGGTCATTCGCTTTGGAAATCTGTTCTAGTGAATCTATCTTCCCATAAGCATCAATCATTTCCTTTTTTGAACCAGGATCTGTAAAGCCAATAATATATTCCTTTAAAGGAGTATATCTTATTGCCGTAATGGTAAGAAAAATCAATAAAATAGCAAAAGCCAGTGTTCCAATGATGAGATACCAAAGAGAGGCATTAAATGATGCTTTTTCCTCAAAAGTATCGTCATTAAGAATGACCAGCTTATATTTTTCTTTTAATTTATCTATGAGTTTTTTTCTTTTACTCATTCTTGTCAAAAAATCTTAGGGTATTTAATATCTTTATTTCCAGAATATCGGCAATATAAAATAATTTTGTCCTTATTAAATTCAATCATCTAAATATAAAGTATTGAAGTTTTATAACCGCCAAAACCGATTTCTTTTTGTTTTTATTGTCTGTTTAATCATTTGTAGCTGTTCTATTAGAAAGGATGGTACAAAAGTAAGCGCAATGAAAAATTTAACGGCTCATTATAATATATATTTTAATGCTAGAGCACTTTTGGAAGAAAGCGAAAAGAACATTAGCAGTTCTTATGATGATGATTTCAGTCAGTTATTAGCCATATTTCCCTTGCCGGAGGAGCAGTCATCAGGTAATGAAACCGAGAAGCTGAATGAGGTAATCAAAAAAGCCAACACCATTGCACTTGAAAAATATGAAAGCAATTGGTTAGATGATTCTTACTTGCTTTTAGCAGATGCTGAGTACTTAAAAGGCGATTTTTACAATGCAGTTGAGTATTACAGTTACGTAGGTATCACTTTTCCGGAAGAGAAAAAGAATAAATTGCTGGCTTATTTAGGGCAGGTAAAAAGCGATTTTGCCTTGAATAACTTATCAGAAGCAGATTCTGTACTTGGTTTAGCCACTTCCCTGAATTATAAATATTATAAAGATCAATTGGCCGCTTCTAAAGCTCAAATTGCCTTAAGTAAAAATGATGTGAAAGGGGCAATTGCTGCATTAGAGATCGCAATAGAGGAGACAAAAAATAAAAAGAATAAAACTAGGTGGAGATATATTTTAGCTCAGCTGCAGGAAACAAACGGTGAGCAAGACAATGCTTATAACAATTATGATAAAATTGCCAAAAGTAATGCTGCTTTTGACATGTCTTTTAATGCTAACCTTTCAAGAATTAGGATTTCAGAAGGCCAACAAGGCAAACAGTTTGATAAACTAGCTACTTTAAAACGACTTTTAAAGGAAGATAAAAACGAAGAATTTAAAGAACAGATTTATTTTGAGATTGCAAATACCTATCGTGAGCAAAAGAATCTTGATAAATCAACTGAATTTTATCAGAATGCTGCCCATACAGTCCCAAGTACAGCTAAACAAAAAGGATTGAGTTATTTGAAGCTGGCTGAAATTAATTTTGAAGATTTAAAAAACTATACCCAAGCCCAGCTATATTATGATAGCACTTTGCAGTATTTACCAAAAAACTATCCTAATTATAAAAGCATAGCGGTAAAAGCAAATAATCTACAATATTTGGCAGATAGATTAATAATTATTGAGCAACAGAAAAAACTGTTAATGAACGCAGATTTATCTGATAAAGAATTGGATGACCAGTTTTTACAGTATTATAAGGAACAAGAACTTGCTAACTTACAAGAACAATCCTTAGCTAGTAATCAGTTAGGGAGCATTTCAGATTTCTCTGAAGCCAATAAAAGCGGGAGTAGTTTCTATTTCTATAACAATGCTGCTTTAACTCAAGGTTTGTTGGAATTTAAAAAGAAATGGGGTAACCGTAAGTTGAGTGATAATTGGAGAGTGAGTTCAACAAATTTAATTTCAGATGCCAACAAAAACGCTGTTCCTGTAGATGGAATTGACAAAGCCAAAATCTTATCCTTGTTAGAGAACCCTATAACCCGAGATTCTTTAAAAATAGCATATTTAAAAAACATCCCGTTTAATCCTGCCTCAAAGCAATTGGCAAACGATAAGATTGCAAATGCACTTTATGAGATTGCCATTTTTTATAAAGATGTATTAAAAGATAATGCAGAAGCTGCAGAAGCTTTGGAAGCAATAGTCCTGAATTACCCTGATAATGCCAATGCTTCAAGCATTTATTATCAATTGTACAGGTTGTTAGAAAACATTGATCCGGCAAGGTCAGAAAGTAATAAAAATCAATTGCTTCAAAAATTTCCTAATTCTATTTACGCCAAAACCATATCCGATCCTAATTACGGGAAAGAAGAGGACCGTTTGGACGGGATTGTAAAGGCGAAGTATGCACAGGTTTATGATCTTTACCTTCAGAAGAAATATCCTGAGGTGTTACAAGAAATCAATTCTTTAAGGACAAATTTAGGTTCGTTTAGGAAATTGGATCCTCAGGTTGCTTACCTAGAAGCACTTGCAATAGGTAACACTGAAAAAGTTCCTGCTTTTTTAGCCAGCTTAAACGGTATTGTAAGCACTTATCCTGATGATTCAGACATTACCCCAATAGTGAAGCAACAGATAGATTTTATTGCTAATAACAGAGTGGTTTTTGACAGAAGGCCTACTGCTTTGGTTACTGATGACGAAAATGGAGATATCATCAGCGGGAAAGAGATTTTAATTATTCCTAAGGCAAAACAAGAGGAGAAATCGCTTACTGAGGTTAAGAAGATACCATCGCCAATTGTAAAATTAGATCCTGTCTTACCAGAAAAAAAACAAGGAGTAATTGTTGAAATTGTATATGAAAAGCCTAAGGGAATTGTTTTTAGCAATAATCTTAGACAGAGACACATGATAGTGATTGACATTACTGATCCAAAAACAAATATTGCACAACCTTTTTCTAAGCTGTCTCAGTATTTTTATTCTAAATTTGACCCTGCCACAATAAAGTTATTGATTAGGATAGTTGGGCAGGAGGATAAATTTGTAATTGTGAGTGGAGATTTCTATAGTATAGAAGAAGTGCAAAAAGTGGCAGATGAGCTAAACGGAAGTCTTCCTGAAATTATGGAAGGTTTAACCAACAATTACAAGCAATTTGTGATTTCGGAAACTAATTTGAAACTGCTTACAGATAGAAACGCAGTACAACAATACTTGAAATCTATTTCAGAAAAGAAATAAAATGCAAAAAAAAGAAACCATAAATAAAAGTGACATCAGTAAATACAATCATGCTTTCTGGAAATTTACCATTGGCTTTGTTGTCTTTATATTCCTAATCATTTTAGGAACTGGATTTGGATTGTTTGGAGAATTGCCTTCTTTCCGGGATTTAGAAAATCCAAAAAGTAATCAGGCATCAGTAATTTACACCACAGATAAAGTAGAGCTGGGTAATTATTTTATCCAGAACAGATCAAGTGTAAGGTATCAGGATATCTCCCCAAATGTGATCAATGCTTTAATCTCTATTGAAGACACCCGTTTTAAAGAGCACTCAGGTATAGATTTTAAAAGAACATTCACCATATTCTTTTATAACCTGATTGGTAGAAAACAAGGCGGGAGTACCATTACGCAACAATTGGCACTTAATCTTTTTTCAGGCGAAGCCAGAGCAAAGTCTTTCTGGTTAAGAATTCCGCAAAAATTAAAGGAGCTGATTGTTTCCGTAAAATTGGAGCGTAATTACACCAAAGAAGAAATCATCACCATGTATTTAAATACAGTTGATTTTGGAAATAACTCTTTTGGGATAAAGGCTGCGGCCAGAACTTATTTTAATACTTCCGAATCTAAGCTCACACCGGCCCAAGCAGCAACTTTGGTAGGAGTATTAAAAGGGGTAACGCTTTATTCTCCAACTAGAAATCCTGAAAGATCATTAGGAAGAAGAAATCTTATTTTGAGTAAAATGGCTGAAGAAGATTTTATTTCTGAGGAAGATTACCAGATTGCCAAAACTAAAGATTTGGAATTGAAATTTAAACCAACTAATCATAATGAAGGTTTGGCAACTTATTTCAGAACTATCCTAAAACAGGATATTCAGAAAACATTTAACGAGCTGTCTATTGTGAAGGCAGACGGAACTCCTTATGATTTGGATAGAGACGGATTAAGAGTTTATACCACCATTGATTCTAAAATGCAAAAATACGCAGAGGAAGCACAGCGGGAATATATGAAAGATCTGCAAAAGCAGTTTAACCAGCATTGGAAAGGCATGAATCCTTTTAAAGGACATGAAAATTTATTGATACAAGGGATGCACCGCTCTGATAGGTATAAAGCTTTAAAAGAGGATGGTAAATCTGATGCAGAAATCAAAAAGGAATTTGATACCCCAACTAAAATGGAAATTTTTAGCTGGAAGGGAAATATAGATACTACCATGACGCCTATGGACTCCATCAAATATTATAAAATGTTTTTGAGAAATTCCATGATGGCGATGGATCCAACTAATGGAGAAGTAAAAGCTTGGGTAGGAGGGATTGATTTTGAACATTTCAAATATGATCAGGTAAAAATGGGTACAAGACAGGTAGGCTCAACGGCTAAACCTTTTACTTATACAGTTGCTATGCAAAATGGCATTTCACCTTGTTATCAGGTAAATAATGTACCTTTTACTGTTACTGGCTATGGCGATCCTTGGACACCAAGAGGCTATGGTTCCATTCCTGGCTATTTAACCTTAAGGAAAGCTTTAGCCAATTCTCAAAATTATATTACCGCTTGGGTAATGCAACAAGTTGGTCCTACTGCAGTAGCTACATTAATCAAAAGGATGGGGATTACCTCCCCAGTTCCTCCTTATCCATCCATTGCGTTAGGTTCTTTTGAAGCTTCTGTATATGACATGACTGGTGCATACAGTGCATTTGTAAATCATGGAATTTGGACCGAACCTACTTATTTAACTAGAATTGAAGACAAAAATGGAAACTTGATCTATTCCAGGCAGCCAAAAGTAGTTACAGCCTTAAATGAGGAGACAGCATACGTAATGACTTATATGTTAAAAGGCGTGGTAGAACAGGGAACAGGTTATAGGTTAAGGTATAAATACAATTTAAATAACCCAATAGGTGGCAAAACAGGAACAACAAATGATAATTCTGATGGTTGGTTTATGGGAATTACGCCGCAATTAGTTGCTGGGGTTTGGACAGGCTGTGAGGATAGAGATATTCATTTTAGGAGTACAAGTCTTGGAGAAGGAGCCAATACAGCTTTACCAATTTTTGCTCTATTTATGAAAAGAGTATATGCTGATGGTTCTTTAGGAATCAGGAAGGGGGATTTTGAGCCACCAAAAGGAGGGAATACCATCACATTGGATTGTAGCCAATACCAAAATCAGGAGAATAACAATAGTCCGGCTTCTAATCCTGATGATAGGTTAGGTTTTTAAGAAAATTGATGTCATTAAAATGAACCACCTTTGAGGTGGTTTTTTTATTTTTACCAAACGTATGTTTGATCATAAATCAGCAATAAAAAAAGTGCCGCATAAGCCGGGTGTTTATCAATACTATGATATTCATGATGAACTGATATACATTGGTAAAGCAAAGGATTTAAAAAACAGGGTAAATTCTTATTTCAATAACGATGGTTATAAAGTAAATGCCAAAACCCGTGTTTTAGTAAGTAAGATCAATAAAATCACTTTTACCATTGTTGATACCGAGATTGATGCCTGGCTTTTAGAAAACAGCCTGATAAAGAAGCATCAGCCTAGGTACAATGTAATGCTGAAAGATGACAAGACCTATCCTTGGATTGTCATTAAAAACGAACGTTTTCCCCGCATTCAATGGACCAGGAGAATTGTAAAGGACGGTTCTAAATATTTAGGACCTTATCCTTCTGTAAGTATGATGCATTCTATTTTAGGGTTGATAAAGGATACCTATCAACTGAGGACTTGCAATTTGGCATTATCCAAAGAAAATATCAAAGCCAATAAATTTAAAGTCTGTTTAGAGTATCAGATCGGGAATTGTAAAGGGCCTTGTGAAGCTTTGCAAAATGAAGAAGAGTACAATGGATTTATTGAAGAGATTAAAGATATTTTAAACGGAAAAATAGGTTCGGTTTTAAAAGGATTGAAAGAGCAGATAGCAGAAGAATCGAGTAACCTGAATTTTGAAGCTGCTCACCGCTTGCAAAGGAAGTATGAATTATTAGAAAAATATCAGAGTAAATCTACTATTGTTAATTCTTCCATTACAGAAGTAGATGTTTTTAGCATCGCCTCTGATGAGAAAATTGGATTTGTGAATTATCTGAAAGTAATGCATGGAACCATCATTCAAACACAAACCATAGAGATCAAAAAGAAATTGGATGAATCTGATGAGGAATTGCTCTCTATTGCGATTTCAGAATTCAGATCTAGGTTTCAAAGTGAATCTAAAGAAATAATTGTCCCATTTGATTTGGAGCTGGATGATGCAAATGTGAAATTTACTGTTCCAAAACAGGGGGAGAAAAAGAAATTATTAGAGCTTTCAGAAAAGAACGTTAAATTTTTCAGAAAGGATAAAATAGACCAATACGAAAAGTTAAATCCAGAATTTAGAACAGACCGTTTGCTTACGCAGATGCAAAAAGATTTAAGATTAAAGGATTTACCGCGGCATATAGAATGTTTTGATAACTCCAATTTTCAAGGGAAATATCCAGTTTCGGCTATCGTAGTATTTAGAGATGCAAAGCCATCTAAAAAAGATTACCGACATTTTAATGTGAAAACAGTAGAAGGCCCGAATGATTTTGCCACCATGGAAGAAGCGGTTTTTAGAAGATACAGGAGAATGTTGGAAGAAACTTCCCCATTACCTCAACTCATCGTGATTGATGGTGGCAAAGGACAATTATCGTCGGCTGTAAAAAGCTTAAAGCTATTAGGAATATATGAGAAAGTAGCCATCATCGGAATTGCAAAAAGATTGGAAGAACTTTATTATCCGGGAGATCAATATCCTTTGTATTTGGATAAGAAGTCAGAAACTTTAAAAATTATTCAGCAATTGAGAGATGAAGCCCACCGTTTCGGAATCACTTTCCACAGAAAGAAAAGAGATCAGGGGACATTAAAAACAGAATTGGAACTGGTGGAAGGAATAGGAAAGATAACTGCTCAAAATTTATTAAAGCACTTCAAATCTGTAAAGAAAATAAGAGAAGCTGAAGAAGCAGCATTATTACAGGTAGTGAATACCAAACAGGCAAAAGCAATAAAAAACTTTTTTCAAAACAAAAGCCCTCTCTAAAAAGAAAGGGCTTTTTGATTTAAGCTTTATAATTTAAATTTTTAATGGTCCCACATATCTTGTTCATATTGAATTAAAGATTTCTTAATTCTATCCGCCTCTAAAAGTTTATCCAAACCAGATTTTAAATCAGGTCTGTCTGCCAGTTTATAACCATCAGGATTAGATTCTTCTGTAATTAAGCTGGAGAAATAACGTAATTGAAATACATCATCAAAGCTGTATCTGATTTTTTCATTTGGATGATAAACATTGAATTTACAGATGTAATTTCTGATGGTAGGGTAGTTGACATAGAATAAACCAATCATACCTTGTCCGGCCTCACCTAACTTCACATTCGTATCTTTTAACTTAGGGACACTTGCAGAACTTGCAGCTGAACCGGGAACAATAAATCCAATTGCAATAATGAAAGATTTAAATTCAGATCTATTGGTGTCAAAATACCAATCTTCAATAATCCTCAATCCGCATTTAGCCAGTAATTCCTGATCAGAAAACTGCAATGGGAAACCTAAACCTGCAGAAGCATCTGATTTGGTTAAAAGCGTATTATAGTCAATCAATTCCTCTACTCTTCCTGTGCTAGGATTCCAAGTTTGATAAGCTTCTATTTTCTGTGTAGATATGCCTCTTAATAAAATAGTTAACAAATTCTTATTTGTATCTACAGGCGTTAAATACCTGTTAGCAGGATCTGCAAAGTAAATATCTCTGGTCAATCTTTTAGCAAAGATTACATCATCGCTTTTTACTCTAGGTAATTCAGGTGCACAATTTACAGGTGTTTTCCCTAAATCTTTTTCTCTAGCTATTTTTATAGAATCCGATTTTTGGAAAATCGAATAAATAGGCATTACTTTCGGCTTATCTGATGCGGTTTGAGCAAATAGCTGAAATGTAGCGACCAATAATAATGATGTGATACTTAAACTTTTCATCATACTCAATTTTTAAAGAGAATATTCATCTCTATTTTATTTTTAATATTTCAATAATTATTATCTTCCTATTGAAATAGCTACCGAACCGTCTAGGGTTCTTGTAGTTCCGTCCTCACCTGATACAACGATGTTCTGAAAGATAATGTTGTCTCCAGGGTTTAAACTGTTTATGTTTTGCTTAATAGAACCAGAAAAATTCCCATCATTAGATTGATAAAATAATGGATCTTGTCTTGGTCTGGTGATAAACAAATTGAATTTTACAACTCTAAATTTTAAGTCAAAATCAAACTGTTTAAGCTCCGCATCTAGTAAACCTGTAGATTTTGCGGTGGCTGAACTTACCTGTCCAGATTGTTTTCCTGCAAAAGTAGCAACCGGATCTGGAACTTCTTTAATCCTAAATTTACTAGAACCTAATACTGAAGTTTTGCCAGGCTCAATTTCAGCAGATACAGTTACTACCGCTTCTGTACCGCTACTTACTTTAACATTATAAGAACCATTAGCACCACTGATAGTCCCATTGGTAACACTTACTTTTAACTTTTCCTTTGCAATACCTGGTGCCGAAACAGAAACAGGATTTTGAACACCTTTATAAAATACATTCATTTTATCAGGAGAAACTACTGCAGAGGGTCTTGCAACCTGGTATTCAATAGGGTCAGTAGTGAAAGATTTAACTTCTCCGGTTGTTGGGTCTTTAAAAGAAACTGTTCCGGTCCATTTATATAAACCTTCTTTAGAACTGCCAGCTTTGTATTTTGCTTGACCATTTTCTTGAGGAAGAACAGAACCGTTAACGGTAGCGGTAATTGGAATACTAGAACTTCCAGCGGTTAAGAACACATTGGCCTCATAAGTTTGTCCTGCTAAAATATAACTGCTTTTTGCAACGGCAACAGCTCTGTATGAATCAACAACACCGCCACCAGTTGTTTCCTGATATAACTTATTAATTACATAAGCTTCAGCATTTTTAACATCATTCTGGAATTTGGCCAATAAAGTAATGGTTGAGGTTAAAGGTTTTCCTTCCCCAAAATTATACTCAGACCAACTTTGCTTCCCTTTTGTGCTCGGGTTTATTTCAGGCCATGATAATTCTAAACCTATTGCTTTTGGTGTTTGACCAATTAGCGCACTTAGCTTTTTTGCTCCGTCTTCAATCTTCTTCTGTAAGGCTTCACCTTTTTTATCTTCAACAAACTCTTTTTGTGATATCCCTAAATCATCTCTCTTTTTTAAATCTCCAGTCACTTCATCTAAACCTTCTGTTTTGGTGATCAGGTCTTGTTTGATATCTTCAATATGTTTGACTAATTCTTCGCCTATTTTTTTAGCTTCTTTTGCTTTAGTATAATTTACTTCAGCTTTTTTAGGCGCATTATCGTAATAGTTTTTGAAAAGTGTCATGATAAACGATAAACGATCGTTCATATTATCATTACTTTTTTCTAAACCATCTCTTACTGTTTTAAAAGCATCCAATACGGTATTACTTACGTTTAATGCTAACATTGCCATTAGCACTAGGTACATAATACCAATCATTTTCTGCCTTGGGGTTTCCTTACCGCCTGCCATATCTTATTTTCGTTAAAAGCGTTTAAATGAAAAAATTAAGCCCTAGGCTGGTTCATGGCAGATAGCATATTGCCATAAACAGCGTTTAAGCTGGATAGATTCCTAGAAAGTTTTGCAACTTCTTCTTTAAATTGTTTAGAATCATCCATTGATTCATTAAAGTTAGACATGGTTTGGGATAAATTCCCGTAGAATTTATTCATTGATTTTAAATGAGCGCTAGAATCCTGTAATTCTAATTCATAAACTGCATTTAAAGCTGAAATACTTTTACCTAAATTATTGATTTGATTATGATATTCTTTAGAACTTTGCGCAGCATTTGCAATTTCAGCAACACCAGAAGAAGCTTGATCAAACACGGAACTTAAATGGGTTGCTTTCGCAGCAGCAGTTTTTAAATTATCAGCAAATTCTTTGGTTGCAATAGATGCGTCAGCAGAATTGGAAATGGCACTCACTTTATTGGTAAAGTTTTCCAATCCTTGTTTTATCTTAGCAATCGCTTCGTCTCCAATTGCTAAATCCGGCATTCCGCCTCCGCTACCACCTTTAATTTCTAATTCGTTTAATTTCACTGCTTTTTTCATATCTGGCAAATCACCAGTATAATCATTTGAAAGTTGTGGATATACTTTTTCCCAATGTGGCTCTTTGTGAGCCGGTATAAATCCCATTAAAAAAAACAAAAGTGCTTCTGTAGCTAATCCAATTCCAATAATTAATTCACCATTTTTCCAGTGAAGAATCTTGAACATCGCACCAATAATAACAACTGCCGCTCCCCAAGAAATGATTTTATCCATAGGGAGTTTTTCTATTAAATTTTTTTTGTGAGCCATTTTTTAGACGTTTTTTTTTAAAAGTTTAGGATTGTATCAGTATTTATTAAATTAAGGTCTCATCTTGCTCGGCTTGTCTTTAATGTCTCTTCCCAAAAATGGAGTAACACATCTAAAGCCGATGGATGATCTTGCTGAATCTGGATATTCATAAGATTTAGCAGAGTTTTGGAGGAAGTAACCAATATCTTTCCATGATCCGCCTTTTACAACTCTTTTTTTATTGTAATCCGGGTCTCCTTTTTTAACTGCTCTGTTAAAGGAAGGGTTGATAGAACTTACATAAGCAGATGCTGCGTCACTATAAATAGAGCTGGTCCATTCTGATACATTACCGGCCATATTATATAATCCGTAATCATTTGGGAAGTATGATTTTACGTAAACAGTAAATGCGCCGCCATCATCAATATAATTTCCTCTGCCAGGTTTAAAGTTTGCCAATAAGCAACCTTTCGCATTTCTGATATAAGGACCTCCCCAAGGATAACTAGTAGCTACTCTTCCTCCTCTGGCAGCATATTCAAATTCTGCTTCTGTAGGTAAATCATAGTCTAATCTTGCAGGAAGCTTTTTAGAGTTTTTGTAGGATTCATTTAGTCTCGATCTCCACATGGTGAAAGCCTTAGCTTGCTCCCAGGTTACGCCAACAACTGGATAATTAGAAAATGAAGGATGTGAAAAATATCCCTTGGCCATTGGATCGTTCTGTGCATAAGTGAAATCGGAAATCCAAACTAAAGTATCAGGATAAATATAGGTTTGTTCTTTAACAATAAAGCTGTCTCTTGTTATAACAGGTGTTCCGTTATTTAAATTAGGGTCTCTTAAGCTTCTATAATTTGCCGCTTTTTTATAGTCAATCCAAGCATATTCATATTTTAACTGTTCAATTTTTAATTCTTTTTTATTGAAGAATTTTTCATTGCCATCATAATACATTGCTTTTTCAAGATCGTTGACGATTTTTTTATCAGACCAAATCCCTTTTTTAGCAGATACATTTTTCCAATTGATGTACTTTTTGGATGAAGGTGTGGCTCCTTTTCCTTTTGGGGTAATAAAATATTTTTTTTGATCTACTTTACTTCCTAATCTAGAAATAGCGATTGAATCCCTTACCCAATTCACAAATTGATGGTATTCACTGTTAGAGATTTCTGTTTCATCCATGTAAAATGCAGAAATTGTAACCTGTTTGTTTTGAGGGAATTGTGAAATTGTAACATCTTGATCTACTTGGCCCATCACGAAAGTACCGGCAGGAATATATACCATTCCGTAAGGAAGTTCGGTCTTTACGCTCTTGGATTTAACTCCAATTAGCTCCCCTCTGCCATTTCCCGCTCCACAGCCGGAAACTACAAAAACGAACAATACCAAAGCTGATATGTATAGATTTTTCATGTGCTCTTCAAGTTTTATTGTGTTTTCCTTGTGCAAAAAACGTCTCTAATATACAGAAATTAGTGATTTCCAAATATTAAATTAGTTAAAACATTCAATTTCTCACAATTAAAATTATAATTAATTAAATTACAAATCAAATAACATAATTTCAATACCTATTATTAGGTAATTTTAAAATTAAATTTTAATTGTATTACGTTGTGAGATTGATAAAGTTTCAAAAAAAAAGCGACCAATTTTAATTGGTCGCTTAAATTAATAGGTTATTATTCCATTTACTTTATGGACTTAATATACTGTTCAATAGCCATTGTCATTGATGGTGCTTCAGGTGTAGGAGCAGGGATATCTAATATTAACCCGGCATCTTCTATTGCCTGTTGTGTTGTCTTTCCAAAAGCCGCAATTCGTGTGTTATTTTGATTGAATCCTGGGAAATTTATATATAATGATTGTACGCTTGATGGGCT
The DNA here is from genome assembly GCA_039918235.1 of Pelobium sp. Classification (GTDB taxonomy): domain Bacteria; phylum Bacteroidota; class Bacteroidia; order Sphingobacteriales; family Sphingobacteriaceae; genus Pseudopedobacter. The sequence goes on along the minus strand of JBDSHZ010000083.1, from coordinate 44,137 downwards.
AAAGAAAACGATGATATCATAAAAAACATCTGCAAGATCTGATAAATCAGAAACCACAGTTTTAAACAGTACTGCAGGGGTAAAATCAATACCCTGGTTTTTTAAAAATGTTTCCGTTGCTTCAGCCGCAACATCAGAACAAGGGTATAAAAACTTTTCACTGGTATGTTTTTTAAGCACATCGGCTAAATCTTTTGGGGTTTGTTTGCCAAAGAAAATTTTTCTCTTCCGGTACTGGATATATTTTTGAAGATAAAGTGCGATAGATTCTGATATGCAGAAATATTTCATATCGGCAGGCACATCAAATCTCATCTCTTCACAAACTCTAAAATAATGGTCGGCGGCGTTTCTACTTGTTAATATAACAGCAGAAAAATCAGACATATTTAATTTTTCCTTTCTGATTTCTTTTGCGGGCACTCCTTCAACATGTATGAAAGATCTAAAATCGATTTTTAGATTTAAGGAGGCTGCTACCTCGTAATAGGGTGATTTTTCTCCTTCTGGTTCTGGTAGAGTGACTAATATACTTTTAACTTTAATTTTTCTCTCTTCCAAATTAGCGCTCATCATCTTATAAACTGGTATTAATTATAGTGGCAAATATTAAAATCGGACAGATTTCAAGAGCGCAAAGATAAAGAATTAAATAAAATTTTGATAATCTGTAGTTTAATAAAATTTTAATTGTAATTCTAAGGAACTGAAAGCCGATGATAGCGAAAAAAAGAACTATTCCAATTGTAATGAACAATGGGCTATGTTGAGAATTGATAAAAACCAAGCAGAATGTTAATGGCAATAAGACAAACAGAGAGTTGAAATAGCTTAAATAAATAATATTTAAATATTCTTTAACCAACTTTTGAAGCTCAAACATAAATGCCAGAAAACGGAGGATTAAAATTTTTACGCCAAAAAATATAAAGGCAAATAATGAAAGTAATAAGAAGAACTTAAAATCTGTAGCTAAGTAAGAAGATTTTGCTCCGTAAAGAATCACACATATCAGTAAACCTACCGTAAGGGAAAATATCAGGTATAGAAAAAGAAATTGCCATGAAATTAGAATATTCTCCCCTTTATTAATCTGGCTTAAGATCCTATCATCATAAAAAGCTTTAAAAATAACATCTATTTCATTTTTAAAAATGATTCTAACAATACCAAAAAATAATAGAATCCCTAAAATTACTGGCAGAAACCAAAAAGGTTTTTGACTGATGTATTGCCCCAAACCATAATTGTTTTTTTTAACTTTTAAATTTTGCGGGGCGGTTAATAAATAAGGATCTGTAACAATGGTTTCTTTTAAAAGATTTTCTATAAAAGGATTTGGTCTTGCAGGATCTGGTTTTAGGAAATGCCAGGTAATAGAATCCCGAACAAAGTTATTTCTTGCTAAAGTTGCTGAATCAGGAATGTATCTTGATCTGTAGGGATTAACTGTGGTATCCTTTTTTAGCTGTAGGCTGTCTTTATTTAACTGAGAAAACCCATCAAAACAGATAAATAACAGAAGAAAAAAAAGTAAAAACTTCATGAATTAAAAATAGCTGACGATAATAAATTGGATTTTTCCCTTATGCAAATCTACAGGAATATTTTTTGTTCCCTAATGCGAAACTTATTATGCAATTCCAACTTTAGTTTGAAAATTGATATCAATCCTAAATCAAAAATAATTCTTTAAAATTAGGTTTATACTGTCTAATAAAAAAAACAGCCACACAACGGTCATTCCCTATCTTTAAGTATTTACTCTTGTGTAATTGTTTACTTTTGCAACATGGCAGGAATATAATTACTAATTGATTTTCAAATAGTTAAAAACATGAAGTAACAAATAAGTAACATCATCAGTACGATAAACTACCATAAATCACGATAAAGTAGCCCTAAGCTCGCTTCTATTTTTGCCGCCAATCTGAAAGTGATAGATGACTATTCTATATTATACGCTATAGTTGTAGATCAGCATTAAACGTTGCTAAAATAAGATAAGTTCCCGCGCTGGTGTAAGCTATACACATAAACTGGCATTGCACCGCTTAAACAACAGGTAGCAGCAAGCAGAAAACTGTCAAGGGTGGTGCTGCCAAAAAAATAAACAAACCACACCATTTACATGCCCTTTACTGTTTGCTGCGGTGCTAATTTTGTGGCTGTGGTGTGTTGCCTTTTCATTTTAATACAGAGACGGCTATATAGCCTCATTTGTTGAGGTAAAGCCACGATCACTGAGCAGTATCCGTAAAAGAATTTCCACTCAATTTGATTTTTTGACAAAAAACACTAATACATTTGATTCCTTTCCTTGCTCCGGGTAGCCATAGAAGATGTTTATTCCTAACTAAAAACCCCGTAGACGTACGGGGTTTTGAACCCATCTTAGTAGTTTTTTTTGCTATTTTGAACTAATGTCCGTGCGATGTGGTGGAGACGTCTTTCCATTCTTCCCACAATGATAGCTTTTCTCCATATGTATATTGAGTCCATGGAAAAGCCAATTTTCCCAGGAATAGTCGCAAAGGGGGGTTGTCATTGTCCACAAGATTTAGGATTGTATCTACTGTAGCCGCCGGATCGCCTATATTTTCTGGCTTCAAGCCGTCTCCCGATATGAAATCTGAATGTACTTTTGCATATGCATCCAATGGGTTGCTTTCGATTGCTGAGGAACCGAAGAAATCAGTTTTAAATGAATTTGGTTCGATCATCGTGACATGGATTCCAAAATCTTTTACTTCTGCCTGTAATGCCTCGCTCAAGCCTTCCACCGCAAACTTAGTCGCACTGTAAAGTCCCATCGTAGGTAATGAATTAATACCCAAAACGCTTGAAAGTTGGACGATATGTCCTTTACCCTGCGACCTAAAAACTGGTAAGATCGCCTGGGTCATCCAAAGCGTTCCAAAGAAGTTGGCATCAAATAACTCTTTAGCTTCTTTCTCGCTGTTTTCTTCAATAGTGCCGAAAACGCAATAACCAGCATTATTAATAAGAACGTCGATCGTTCCAAATTTTTGTTGAGCTGCATTTACTGCCGCAATACAATCTTCTTTATTGGTTACATCCAATTCAAGTACTAAAACAGAACCTTCGTATCGATGGACAAGGTCGTGTAAATTGTCCTTATTTCTTGAGGTAGCAACAACGTTATCACCCCTTTTTAAAAATGCCTCCGCCCATATTCTTCCGAAACCGCGGGACGCTCCTGTTATTATTATTGTCTTTTTCATTTTAATTTAAAAGTGTTTGTAATTTTATTTAATGCTATAATTTGCGGGAACAAAAACGTAGGAAGGTCCGTTTGCACGAATGTGACCGATACCCGGATAGGAAAGATGGTCACCAGCAACCCAGAAACCTCTTTTTGCTGCTTCAGCAAATGCTTTTTTTCGTTGTATGGCTGCGGCATGTTGGTCTACATCATAAACAATAGTTACTTCAGGATCCGCAAATTGCAGGGGAGCCACATGCATAATATCTCCCCAAAACATGATTTTTTGGTCTTTACTTTCCACTAAATAAGAAGTATGTCCCGGAGTATGGCCCGGGGTCGCCACTGGCGTTATTCCAGGAAAAAGTTCCGCACCATAAGTAAATGTCTTCACTTTACCCGACTTTAAATAAGGGCCTACGGTTGCTTCTGCCTGGGCAAAATAGGTTTTGAGGCTTTCCGGCGCTTTGGTTTTGGAATCAGGGTTGAACCAAAAGTCGACTTCAGGTTTGCTGATGTAAATAGTAGCGTTAGGGAACGCCAGGTTTTCTCCATTCATCAGGCCACCAGTATGATCGATATGAATGTGAGTAATAAGTACCACGTTGATTTGCTCTGGTTTGTAACCGGCATGGGCAAGACTTTCCGTAAGATGACCTAAAGAAGGCCCATAAGCTCCAGCGGTACCAGCATCTACCAAAATCAATTGATCGCTTCTTTTAATCAGGTAGGCATTAACGGAAAGCTCTACCGGATCGTTTTGAAAATTTTCTTTAAGCATCCGGTCAATTTCACCAGGATGTGTATTTTTTAACAATTGATGAATATTTTGAGGCACGGTGCCATCGGAAAGTGAGGTTACCTCAACATCCCCAATATTCAAGTGATAATATCCAGCTTGCGTTAAGGCCGGAGTTTGGGCAAATGCTGTAAAAGAGGTTATCGACAAACTGCTTATCGAAAAAAGTACTGCTACCGCAGCTCTGAAAGATGCCTTTTGGGCGAGATTTGAATGTTTCATTTTGCTATGTTTTTATGAAACAAACTTCTCAAAAAGCCTTACCCTGTTAAAGGACAATTGTCACTTTGATTTTGTGATAAATGTCACGTCAGGAGTTGTAAAGGCGACTGAGTGTTTCACGCGAAACACCTAAATACGAAGCAATGTAGGTTTTGGGGATACGCTTTGACAGTTGTGGATATTGCCGGACAAATTGTTCATACCGATCTTTTGCACTGCCGCTGATCATTATTTGCAAGCGTTTCAGCAGCGAAGTATAACCCAAATTTGCCTTCACTTGCAGAAAATGCTCGTATTTCCATAATTCCTTTCCCAGTTTTTGCCGGTCGGCGAGTGTAATACCGAGCAATTCGCAATCTTCCAGGCAACTGACATTGATCGTTGCTTGGGTACCGTGGAAAAACGCGTCACGATCGGTAATCCACCAATCTTCTATGCCGAATTGATAAATAATTTCTTTTCCAGTATTACTGTCGCCTATAAATGCTCGTAAACATCCATTAACCACAAAATATTCATACTTAACGTAATCATCCTGTTGTATTAAATAGGTATGTTTTTTAAGTTTTCTAGACTTAAAATGGGAAAAGATATATTCAAACTCTTCGTCGGTGAGAGGGCTTACCGCTTCTATATGTCTTCGTAACAATTGCGACATAACCAATATTAAATTAATTTAACGGTTAATATCGAAATATTTCGAGCACTATTACTATCAATTGCCAAGTAAATCATTAATCTAGCCCGATCAGCATTGAAGTTACACTTTTTAATTATGTCCTGAAATGAGTTTACAGTAAACCTATTTCAGGACAAGTTACTCATTTGTTTTCAAAAAAACGTTTCTGTGTTTTAAAGGCTTCATCCAGGGATGTTTGGATATATGCAATACCTTCTACTGCTTCCGGAGTAGAAGATCTTCGTCCAACTTCCTCTGGTTGAGTAAAGTCAATTTCTTCAATGCGTTGATTTATCCACCATAGGTTTCCAAATGGATCAAGAATCCTGCAAACCTTTTCTCCAAACCATAGGGCAGTAATGTCAGTTACTGATTTAGCGCCAAGTTTAATTGATTTTTGATAGACATCGTCAACATCGTCGACGTACAAATTTAGAAAACTTGGGGTCTTCGGCCAGCCTTCTCTTGAATCAAAAAGCATAATTAAGGTATCTCCAATTTTTACAACTACATGAATAATAGCTCCGTTTTCATTCGTAATTCTGCTATGAGGGATTTCTTCAGCATTAAAAGCAACCTTTAAAAATTCAATTAATTTGGCTGAGGACGGAGAAATAATCCAGGGTGTTACTGTTGTGTAGTGCTCAGGCACTGTTTTAAGTTTTTTCGCTTCCATAATATTTATTTTTATTCAAAGATATTTGTTGTTAGTGACAACCCTATGTCAGTAGATCATGAAGGTAATGAAAAAGCAAATTCTTTTATTGCAGACGCTTATTATTTTTATGTTATATGTATGCTACCTTATCCATCAGTAATTTTTCAGTTTTTTTTCCTTTAATAAAGGGATACCTTTAGTGCCCTGACTAAGGCGAGTACAGTCAGACATCCGTACAACAAACCTGCAATTGCGGTAGCCAGCGTATCTGTTAAAACGTACCATGATAACAGGGCAACACTTGCAAGGGATGCATGCCGACAAAATGTGCGATACAAAGATCTCCATACTTGGTACTCCAGTTTAAAACAGGTAAAGCCGGGCCGCCTTCTGCACCAACAACCGTATGGGTTGATCTTGCACCCATTGATGCACCCTGGAAAGCGAAAAACACAAATGACATTAATACTAAACGAAGTAAGGGGAGTTAAGCATAATAATAAAAGCGATGAGGAATTAAACTTACTAAAACAGATCAAAGACAAAATGGAAAAGGTGCCAACATCTGCCACAAAACAATTACGCATATTATTATTTCCCGAAACCAACCAGAGCCAGTACTATAAAATCGTATTTGGCAGGCTTATTCCCTGGGGTATATGTTTGGTGGTTATAACTTATTTATATTTTTTAGGTGCCAGCGCCATTGATGCCTACGGCCAGCATAAGCAAAGTCAGCAATCAGCCCATTATCAACGGGCTTGGATTTATTTAAAACAGAAAGCCAAAAAAAGAACCTTGTCAGCTATGTATACGGCTTATTTAAAAACTGAAAATAAATAGGCCTGATATTCAGTCATTAAAAACAAAGTCCCCTTACATTTGCTGTTTGGGGACTTTAACTTAAACCTTATCACAATTGGACAAAAGAATTTGTCCTTTTAGATATTGGTAAGTTGATATTTTAAGGCCACTTCTTATTATTTGCGTTTTAGCAAACGAATCATACTATTATCAAAGTGTGGTTTATTTTACATGCTGCAAAAAATCGACGATCAATTTCGTAATCTGTTCGGGTTTCTCCTGTTGCAGCCAGTGACCCGCACCTTCAATCATGTTAACGCTTTGCATTTTTGTACAAGCATTATGCTGCATCTGTTCTAATGCGCCTGGCGGGCGAAATGTCGCCCAGTCAGCGACCCCTGAAATAAAACAGGAAGGCACATCTATGGTGCGACCTGAGAAAAGTTCGAGGTCAGACCTGTTTAATCCATTGGTAGCGCAGCGATACCAATTTAATCCACCCTGGAAACCGGTTCGTTTAAACTCCTGGGTATAAACATCAAGGTCGGTATCCGAGAGCCATTTGCAGGCAGCTATTTCATGCTTTGAGGGCATGTAGGGAGCAACCTCTTCCGGCATTGTTTTATCAAGATCTAAAACATAGTACATTGGCTGTTTAGCAAATTCTTCTGCAGTGCCCGAGGTAAGGGGAAATGGTTTATTCTGGCTCCAGTCGGCACTCTTTACGTGAAAGTAAGCCCGCTGAAAATCGTGCAGGCCCTGCTTGCAGTTCAGCATATCATCATTGGCGCTGCGTGTTGAGAAATAAGTGGTGCTGTCCTTACGGGGCCTCGGTAATGATGCAAGAGGATCTTTAGCAGGTACCGGTGGTTCTATATTCGGTCCAGATTGTGTTACAACGCCAAAAGGTAAAGGTGGCACTCCGCCGAAAGGACAACTTAGCAGAACAACTGACCGGAAAAAATCTGGTCTGACAAGAGCGCAATAGGACGCTATTATCGCACCCACATCGTGTCCGATGATCGTATGGACAGCATCGTGCCCCATAGCCATCGCCAAACCCAGGGCGTCGCGTGAAAGTTCATGCGTCCTGAAAGCCGCAAAATTTCCATCATAATTGTTGTCCCACCCCGTTGTGCGACCGTAGCCACGCTGATCATAAGCTATCACATGATAACCCGCAGCTGCCAATGGCAGCATTACTTTGCGCCAGCTGTAGGCAAGTTCCGGAAATCCGTGCAACAATAGTATTGCAGGGCGTTTTGGCGTCTCAAAACCGGCTTCCAGTACATGCACTGTCAGTCCGTTTACTCCGGGAACATACCGTTCGCGTATGCCTGCCGGTAGGTCCATGTCTTTTAATTGTTCTATTGTTTTCATATGATTTGATTTATTTGCTAATACCTTCAAAGGGCGGATCAAAACCGCTCCTAAAGCAACAAGTGATGCGTTTTTTACAAAATTTCTGCGTTTCATTATTTACATTTATAAAAGACCTTTTGGTCTTATTTTAATTACAAAAAAACCTTTCCTAATTTGGTCATTTTAAATCATATACTTATCTATGCTTGCTTAATTTCGAAAGATAATAATTCTGATTTAAGTATCTTTATGACTGTATGCATCGGCTTAATACTATCTGTTACCCGCGAAACTAATGTTGCACCTTCCAGCATCACCAGTACTTTTAAACAATACTCTTCAGGGTTCAGTTGAGTTGATAATTCTCCGTTTGCGATACCCTGTTTTAAAATATCAATAAAAAGGGTCATTGAGCCTTCAATCATTGCCTTAACCTTTTTTTTGACTGTTGGATTGGTGTTATCCGAATCTACACCTAAATTCAAAATGGGGCATCCGCCTTCGATATATGGAACTAAAGGGTTTTCACGAAGATCGATGAAAGCAAACAGCTTTTTAACCGCTGTTTTTTCTTTTGACATCACAGCATAAGCTTTAGCGGACATTTTGCTGAAAAGAAAATCTACACTGGCGATAGATATCGCCTCTTTGTTTTCAAAGTTTCCGTATATGCCTCCTTTTGCCATTTTTGTGGCCGCCAATATATCATCTATGGTCGTTCCAGCTATTCCTTTCGAATTGAATATGGGCGCAGATTGCTCAATGATAAACTGCTTGGTTCTTTCCGCTTTTCCTTTTGTGTTCATTGTTTATTTTAATAATTCAAATTTAGACTAAAAAGTCTTATTTAGAGAATTAAAAATAAATTTAACAATATTATGACAATACTAATTAAAGAACTGTCTTTTATGGTTTGTAGCTATAGTGTAGAATAAAAGCCTAAAAACTGGTATCTTCAAAGGAAATTCTTTAAAAGATGGCAATAAAATATTGATGATCAGTCTAATAACCTGTAATAGCCTCAAAGACTCAACAAATCGATTTCGTCTACAACTAAGCCGGATCTGGTTAGATTCAACACTGCTTTTGTGAAGACCTTTACATCATAAAATAAATTAATTATGAAAGATATTAGTTATTGGAGTATCAGGATTTATTGGCGGTTATTTAACAAAACAGTTATTGTCTGAGGGGTATTGGAATACACATCCAAATAAGCACTAAATTTGCCAGTGCTTAGCTTTTTGTATCTGATCGTTACCATGATATTAGCTATTTTTATTTGTTACTTTTGTTACTCGTTAAATCTGAATAGTAACACCCGAGTAACAAAAGTAACATAAAATAGGATAAAAATAAAAAAATCAGGGAAGTTAATAAAACATTTTTACCATTGATAATCAACACGTTAATAGCATTAATCTATCCCATTCTTTACGTGATTATATACTCTTAAAAACATGGCAGGCATTTACATCCATATTCCTTTTTGCAAGCAGGCTTGCCATTATTGCGATTTTCATTTCAGCACATCCTTAAAATATAAGGAGGAGATGCTGGCAAGTCTTCATCGGGAGATTAGATTACAACAAGGTTATTTGGATAATCAACTTGTGGAGACCATATATTTTGGAGGAGGAACCCCTTCTTTATTAAGTGCCGATGAGATTTCTGAACTGATAGAAAGTATTCAAGATACTTTTGAAGTAGCGAAAGATCCTGAAATTACATTGGAAGCAAACCCAGATGACCTGAATATCGAAAATCTCAAAGATTTGAGAAATACAGCAATCAACCGTCTAAGTATTGGTGTTCAGTCTTTTTTTGATGAAGATTTAAAATGGATGAATAGGGCACACCATGCAACCGAAGCTGAAAGCGCCATTAAGCGGGCTCAGGATTACGGCTTAGAGAATATTACCATAGATTTAATTTATGGCTATCCTTTATTATCAGATCAAAAATGGCAACATAATATTGCAAAAACTATTGACTTTGGCATTCCGCATATTTCGTCTTATAGTATGACGGTTGAGCCACAAACAGCTTTGGCAAGTTTTATAAATAGCGGGAAACAAAAACCGATGAATGAAGCCCAAAGTGCAAAGCAGTTTCAGGTACTAATAGAAGAACTTTCAGCAAGCGGTTTTGAGCATTACGAGATTTCTAATTTCGCTAAACCACAGCAGTATTCTAAACACAACACCAACTATTGGAGAGGCCTAAACTATTTAGGAATTGGTCCATCTGCTCATTCTTTTAATGGAGAAAGCAGACAATGGAACGTAGCTAACAACGCCAAATACCTGGCGGAAATAAATTTGGGAAAAATTCCATTTGAATTAGAAAAACTCACTACAGAAAATAAGTTTAACGAGTACGTGATGACCAGTTTAAGAACAATGTGGGGAATTGATCTGCTAAAAGTGGAAAAAGAATTCAACAGCGATGCTAAGAAAAAATTACTGGCTTCCGCCGAGAAGTATTTAGATAAAAACTGGTTGGCTTCCGCCGATCAAAAACTTAAACTGACCACAGTTGGGAAGCTGTATGCCGATTTAATTGCTTCAGAATTATTTATTACAGAAAATGAATTTTAAAAATAAAATTATTTGGATTACAGGTGCTTCCTCAGGAATTGGAGAAGCATTGGCTTATGAATTAAATGGCCAAGGTGCTAAAATAATTATCTCTTCCCGAAGAGCAGAAGTGCTGTACAAAGTAAAGCAGCAATGCAAGAAAAACCCATTAGATGTTCATGTATTGCCATTGGATTTAGAGCAAAGTCAGTCACTATTTTTAAAGGCTGATGAAGCGTGGAAAATCTACGGGAAAATTGATATCCTCATTAATGCAGGCGGAATCAGTCAGCGGTCAAAAGTTTTAGAAACTGCTACCGAGGTGGAGCAGAAGATTATGGATATCAACTTTTGGGGAACTGTAAACTTAAGTAAGGCAATATTGCCAAAAATGATTGGGAATGGAGGTGGAAATTTAGTGGTATTAAGTTCTTTGGTGGGGAAATTCGGCACTCAATTTAGAAGTACTTATTCCGCTTCAAAGCATGCTTTAGAGGGTTATTTCCAATCTCTTCGCTATGAAGTTTATGATAAAGGAGTTTCTGTAAATATCATTTGCCCGGGTTTTATCAAAACCAATATTACCATTAATTCTGTTACTGAAGACGGAGGGAAATATGGAAGGATGGATAAAAATCAGGAAGAGGGAATGACAGCAGAAGAATGTGCAATGAAAATTCTAAAAGCAATTGATCAAAATAAAGAGGAAGTTTTAATTGGCGGTAAAGAAACTTTTGCTGTATATATCAAAAGATTTTTCCCTGGTTACTTCTCAAAAATGATCAGAAAGCGTAAGGTGATTTAATTTAATAAAGTATTTATATTACTGACAGTAAGGGTTTTGTAAGCCATTTTTTATTTTGTAAAATCTAAGTGGAATTAATCTCCGTTAGTCTCTCCAAACAAAAGAAAAACTAAAAAATGAAAAAAATTATTGTCGCAGCATTTGCTTTAGTAGCTATCGCAACTGCATCTAATTCTTACGCTCAGAAAAACCCAATGGTGGGTGGAGCAGCCATGTATTCAACAAAAGATATCGTTGATAATGCAGTAAATTCTAAAGATCACACTACTTTAGTTGCAGCCGTTAAAGCAGCAGGTTTGGTAGAAACTTTAAAAAGTGCAGGTCCGTTCACAGTATTTGCACCAACCAATGCAGCTTTTGATAAATTACCTGAAGGAACTGTAGCATTTTTGGTAAAGCCAGAAAACAAAGCAACTTTAACTAAAATTTTAACTTACCATGTATTAGCTGGAAAATATAGTGCAGCTGATATTATGAAAGCTATTAAAAAAGGGAACGGAAAAGCAGCTTTCACTACTGTAGAAGGTGGAATGTTATATGCATCAATGGAAGACGGAAAAGTGAAATTATGGGATGAAAATGGCGGAACAGCTTTTGTAACTATTGCTGATGTAAACCAAAAAAATGGAGTAATTCACGTGATTGATAGCGTAGTAACTCCAAAATAAAATTTAAAGTTTTTAGAAATAGGGAAAGACTTCAAGAATTGAAGTCTTTTTTTATTTAAACTGATTTATTTGTAGACAGTATTCTAAATTTTTTAGAGCATTTCAACACTACATCATAATTTAAGCGAATTGAATTAGCTGGAATGATCTACTATCACTTTCCAATCTGTCCCAAACTTTCTTAAAAATAGGGTAAAGAAACCTTGAGGTTCATCTTTTTCTCTTTTTAAATGCCAAGCACCCAAAACAAAACCATGGGTAGCGTCAATCATTCTTACCTCTTTAATGTCGAAAGTTAGATAGCCCATTGCGGCTTTATCTGGATAACCTTTTTGGTAATTCTCCAATGTTTTTTGCCAACCATAAGTTGGACCGCTTTTGCCCACAAACAATAAAGAGTCAGATTTCCAATAACCGTTCATGTAAGCAGGAATGTCACCTTTATTCCAGTCTTGACGCTGTTTTTCTAAAAGCGTTTTAATTTCTTTTTCCTGAGAGAAACCAGCAAAACTAAAGCTGATGAAAACTAAAAACAGTACTAATTTATTCATGATGCAATTTAAGATTTGTTGAGCAATTTGCAAGGTGCGTTAGGCCTGTCCGAAAACAGGCGGGGATGGAAGTGGTATCTCCCGATTTTTTATCGGGAATATAACGGACAGCCCGCTCAAACGCCCCAATAATTTTGGAACGTACAATTTTCCTGCTTAAAACTTATCACTTAAAACTTTTTACTCTAAATTCTAAACTTTCAACTGGCAACTAAAAACCGACACCTGATAGCGAAAAATAATATGACAGCAATTTAACCTAAATAAAACCTTCATGCCTATGCAAACTTTTAACTTTATGCATACGTTACTAATGAAGAAAATAAGAAAATAAGAAGATGAGAGGTTACGGTTTTTCAAAGTATGTGCCCAGTGAGTTGCCAAACGGTGGTTTTGAAGAGTTATTGAAGCTTTTTTTAGAACTACTGAATTATACCGCTGGTGATGCAAATGAGGCTTTATCATGGATGAACGAGCTGGATAAGCAACATAACATCACTAAAGATGATTATGGGATGGGCGATTTTATCGAAGACTTAAAGAATAAAGGATATTTAGGTGACGATGGACCGAAAGGTGGATTTAACATCACCGCTAAAACAGAGCAGACCATTCGCCAATCTGCATTGGAAGAAATTTTTGGGAAATTAAAAAAATCAGGAAAGGGAAATCATAATACGCCGCAAAGTGGGAGTGGTGAAGAGAAAAATGCGGATAGAAGAGAATATCAGTTTGGAGACAGCTCTGATCAGATTGACATGACCGCTTCCATTCAGAATGCGCAGATTAATCACGGAATAGGTGATTTTATGATGACCGAAAGAGATTTGGAAGTGGAGGAAAGAGATTATAAAACACTAACATCTACTGTTTTAATGATTGACATTTCCCATTCCATGATTTTGTATGGCGAGGATAGAATTACTCCGGCCAAAAAAGTAGCCATGGCTTTAGCAGAGCTGATTAATACCAAATATCCTAAAGACACTTTAGATATTGTAGTTTTCGGAAACGATGCCTGGCCTATCACGGTTAAAGATTTACCTTATTTACAGGTTGGCCCATACCATACCAATACTTACGCGGGTTTAGAATTGGCAACAGACATTTTAAGAAGGAGAAAAACTCATAACAAGCAAATTTTTATGATTACCGATGGTAAACCTACCTGTTTAAAAGAAGGCTTGAAATATTATAAAAACAGTGTGGGCTTGGATAAAAAGGTGATCAATAAAACCCTGACCATGGCGGCACAGTGTAAAAAGTTGAATATCCCAATCACTACTTTTATGATTGCGAAAGACCCTTATTTACAGCAGTTTGTAAGGAAATTTACTGAAGTAAATGGAGGGAGAGCTTTTTACAGTTCCTTAAAAGGTTTAGGGGAATACATATTTGAAGATTATATCAAAAACAGAAGAAAAACGGTTCGATGATTTGAATATTTGATGATGAGCAGATTTGAAGATGCTCATAAAATGAGAAACATAAATAAGTAAAAAATTATACAAGAAAGTCCTTCTCTAAAGGAGAAGGACTTAGGATGAGGCAAATGATAAAGACACTAAAAGAATTAAAGAAATCAGGATATAAAAGTCGTTCCATTAAAGAGGAACTAAGAGAGAATCTGATTACGAGATTAAAAGATAAAGATTTGGGTTTTGAAGGAATTATAGGTTTTGAAGATACCGTAATGCCAGATTTACAGACTGCAATTTTAAGTAGGCATAATATTTTATTGCTAGGTTTAAGAGGGCAGGCAAAAACAAGAATTGCCCGTTTAATGGTGAATTTATTGGATGAATACGTTCCATATATTCAAGGATCTGAATTGTATGACGATCCATTAAATCCAATTTCTTGGTTCGGGAAAAATGCCATTGAAATTCATGGAGAGGATACCCCAATTGCTTGGATGCACAGAAATGAGCGGTACACCGAGAAGTTGGCAACTCCTGATGTTACAGTTGCCGATTTAATTGGAGATGTTGACCCTATAAAAGCAGCCACTCAAAAGCTAAATTACTCTGATGAGCGTGTGATCCATTTCGGTTTGATTCCAAGAGCGCACAGAAGTATTTTTGTGATTAACGAATTGCCGGATTTACAGGCCAGAATTCAAGTGGCATTGTTTAATATTTTGCAGGAACATGATATTCAGATTAGAGGATTTAAATTAAGATTGCCTTTAGATGTGCAATTTGTATTTACTGCAAACCCTGAGGATTACACCAATCGTGGTTCAATTGTTACACCATTAAAAGATAGGATTGAAAGCCAGATTTTAACCCATTACCCAAAATCGGTTGCCATTTCTAGAAAAATCACCCAACAAGAAGCCTTAATTACACCTGAACAAAAAGTGGTGGAAGCAGATGGTTTGGTAAAAGACTTAATTGAGCAAATTGCTTTTGAAGCCAGAAATTCAGAATACATTGATAAAAAATCTGGAGTTTCTGCCCGTTTAACCATTTCAGCTTATGAGAATTTAATTTCTCATGCTGAACGTAGGATGCTGATCAATGGTGAAAAATCAACAGCAGTAAGAATCAGCGACTTTTTAGGCGTAATTCCTGCCATAACCGGAAAAATAGAATTGGTTTATGAGGGCGAATTGGAAGGGCCGGCAAAAGTGGCAAATATTCTTATCGGTAAAGCCATCAAAACATTGTTACAAACTTACTTTCCTGATCCTGAAAAGATGAAGAAGGCAAAAAAAGACAATCCTTACGCCGAAACCATCAATTGGTTTGGAAGCGGAAATAGCCTGAATTTATTAGACGATATTTCTGATCAGGAGTATAAAAAAATATTGAACGAAGTGCCTGGCTTAAAACAGATTGTAAAACAGTTTCATAAAGGAATAAGCGAGAACCAACAATTGCTTTACATGGAATTTGTATTGCATGGTTTAGCAGAGTTCTCTTTAGTGAGTAAAGGATACTTAGAAAAAGGTTTTGAATTTAAGGATATGTTCAACAGTCTTTTCAGTTCGGAGTTTGCAGATGATGAGGAAGATGATTTTAATGATAGGTATTAAAAGTTTATAATTTTTAATTTTGAGCCCATGTTTTATGACATGGGCTTTATTAGTTTATAAGATAAAAGCATCTTTTTTTATTAGCCTGAGCAGATTATAGCGCTAGCAAAAGCTGACGTTAAAAAAAGATCCCTATCAACCATCCAAATATAAAAAATACACATGGGAAGAATTATTCCACTAATTATAGTTACTATTTTATCATTATTGATAGATTTTTACAGCTACAAAGCAATCGTCAACATCTATCCTCAATGGAATGAAAGAAAGAAAAAAACTTTTAAATGGATATGGTGGGGCTATACGGCACTATTGATTTTAGGTGTTTTTGGCGGGATATTTTTCAATTTGAATATTAGCTTAAGAACAGTTACGTTAGTTGCTTTCTTTATCACTTTTGTAACAAAAATATTTTTTATCCTTATCCTTTTTATTGATGATATCAGGAGGTTTTTTCTGTTTCTTATTCAGAAAGTAAAGCCTGAACCTGATAAGAAGGAACAACAAGATGGAATTCCCCGTTCAGAATTTTTGGTAAAAGCAGGTATTGCAGTGGCAGCAATTCCTTTTGCAAGCCTTACTTGGGGCATTGTTTCTGGTGCTTATGATTACAAAGTAAAAAAGCAGACTTTGTATTTTCCCAATCTTCCAAAAGAATTTGATGGTATTACGCTGGGGCAGATTTCTGATATCCACTCCGGCAGTTTTTACAACAAAAAAGCAGTGACTGGAGGTGTAGAAATGTTGCTCAAAGAAAAACCCGACTTTATTTTCTTTACAGGAGATTTGGTAAACGGGAGGGCAACAGAAATGAAAGATTATCAGGATATTTTCTCTAAAGTAAAAGCCCCTCTGGGCGTTTATTCCACTTTGGGCAACCATGATTATGGGACTTACGAGTCTTGGCCAAATGAAGCAGTCCGACTGAAAAATGTGGAAGACCTGAAAAAAGTTCATCAATTAATGGGCTGGGATTTATTGATGAATGAGAACAGAAGGTTAAAAGTAAACGGTGCAGAGATTGGGGTTTTGGGTATTGAAAATTGGGGAGCAGGCCGTTTTCCAAAGTTCGGCAAAATGGATGAAGCCATAAAAAACACCTATGATTTACCGGTTAAACTCTTATTGTCACATGACCCTTCTCATTGGAGAGCAGAAGTATTAGAGAAATATCCGAGTATAGATGCTTCCTTTGCGGGCCACACACATGGAGCCCAATTTGGTGTGGATACTAAATTTTTAAAATGGAGTCCGGTGCAATATATATATGATGAATGGGATGGTTTATACAAACAAGGCCATCAAAAATTGTATGTAAATGTAGGTTATGGTTTTTTGGGTTATCCGGGCAGAGTGGGAATTCTACCAGAAATCACCATATTTGAACTTAAGAAAGGATAAATCCTTTTTCAAGAGGAATGATAAACTATTTCAGAAGACCATTAGATTTTCTTTTATTCAGTAACCTATTTATTTCTCTTGGTGCAGCCGCTCAGGGTTTAGTCACCTATCATTTATTAGGGTTTACCCCGTCATGGTACATCATCGCTTTTCTCTTTTTCTCAACCATATTAGCCTACAATTTTAGTATTCTCATACAAAAACCACGAGATCCCTTAAATTCTAAATACAGAAGAGTAAGGTGGATTTTCAAGAATTATAAACTGAATTTCACCATTACAATTATTTCAGTGATAGCGTTAATTCCGCTCGTTTTACTATTCAGCATACCTTCAAAAATACTAGCTGTTGTGCTCGGTATTATTTCAATAGGGTATTCTATGCCACTGTTTGTTTCTTCTAGCGGACGCAAATTTGGATTAAGAAATATCCCCGGTTTAAAACTGATCCTCATTGCTTTGGTGTGGGCATTAAGCTCAGTTACATTGCCATTGCTTGAATTGCAGCATAATCATCAATTACAAATTTCTTTTCTAAACATTTTCATCCTTACCTTTAAAAGATTTCTTTTTGTCACAGCCATCACCATTCCTTTTGACATCAGAGATATGTTTCAAGACAAAACTTTTAAGCTTAAAACCATTCCAACTGTATTTGGAGAAAAAAAATCCTACTTACTTTGCCAATTCTTATTAATCACTTACCTCATCTTGCTTTTCTTTTTTAAATCCTATGGCTTCAATGCAGATTTCTTCGCACTAGCTTCTACTGTTTTTTTAACAGGATGGCTGATTTTTAAATCAAAATGGGAGAAAAATGAATATTATTATTTCTTTTACCTTGATGGCACCTTAATTTTACAGTATGTCATGTTACTTTTATTTAGTTTTATAATTTAATTTGGGCGATCCCCGATTGCTAACGCTCGGGGCGTTCGGGCGGGCTGTCCGCTGTATTCCCGATGAAAAATCGGGAGATGCCGCTTCCATGCCTAACGCAACCTGCAATCGTAAAAAAATGAATAAAAATATCCTCATCAAATCCATAAATATCCTAGGAAAGGCAGAAAAACTGGTTGCTGATCATCAGTCTGTTACTACCGCTTTTCGCAAAGAACCCATCATCACTGAAAATATTTTTTTAACAATGACCGGTTTTGAAGGAGACATGGTTCATGATAAAAAGCACCATGGTGGAAATGATAAAGCAATTTGCTGTTACAGTGCAGATCGCTTTAATTATTGGAAAAAGGAATTGAGCTTTGATTTTGAACCCAGTGCTTTCGGTGAAAATTTAACGCTATCAGGTGAAAACAGTTTGGAGGAAAATATATTTATTGGCGACCGTTATCAATTAGGAGAAGCTGTAGTGGAAGTATCTGAACCACGCGGACCATGTTATATTATTGGAATTAGGTATAATTATAAACCATTTGCAAAACTTTGCCAGAACACAGGTTATACCGGTTTTTATTTAAGAACAATAAAAGAAGGTGTGGTTAAACCTAATGATCAAATGATACACTTATCATCTCATCCAGAAAAAATTTCGGTCATGCATGTGAATCAAATCCGTTACCACGATTCAAAGAATAAAATAGAGCTACAACGTTTGGCCAATCTTCAAGAATTAACGGAGGAATGGCGTGATAAATTTGCCGTATTATTAAGGAAGGTTAGTTAGTTGTATTTTTGGCTGGTTTAATGTCACTAATATTATCTAGTATTAAATATCTTAATTTTTAATGTTAACTATACTTCAACCTTGAACTTTAATGTCAATTTCCTTATCTAACATTAATTAAAAAATATATTAATGTTAGTTCTTGTTTTGTCATCAACTTTAATGTCAAATCAGTTATCTAACATTAAAATAAAATTATTTTAATGTTTACTATTTTAAATCATATCTTTGTATATGATCTATAAAATAAACCCTGATAGAACAAAACCATTCAATGATCTTCCTGAATTACCTATAGAGGAGAGTTTATACAAA
Source organism: Pelobium sp. (assembly GCA_039918235.1). Taxonomy (GTDB): domain Bacteria; phylum Bacteroidota; class Bacteroidia; order Sphingobacteriales; family Sphingobacteriaceae; genus Pseudopedobacter. Next base: position 25,345 of record JBDSHZ010000083.1, on the reverse strand, counting down.
GATTTTGAAGTTTATGAGAAATTGATAAGTGCAAAATCTGCCTTGGCAAGATTGAACGGACGAAGTATTGCAATTCCAAATCAAGGATTATTAATTAACTCCATCAGCTTACAGGAAGCTAAAGCTTCCAGTGAAATAGAGAACATTTTCACCACTGATGATGAATTATATAAAGCCTACAGCGAAGAAAACGTCAAAGAATTAATAGGCCCAGAAAAAGAAATTTTAAATTATAGGGAAGCATTGTGGGAAGGATTTGAACAGCTACAAAAGCAACCTCAATTTAACGAGAACTATTTTGTAAAAATGTATCAAACATTAAGTTCTTTCAGTGATGGAATCAGGTCTCCAATTGCTCAAATATATATCAAAGAAGGTGGCTCTGGTCCAAATGCAGGGAAGGCATTTTATACGCCACCAAGAGGTGCGGGTATAGTAGAAAAGAAACTCGAAAACTTGATTGAGTTTATAAACGATGACGAAAAATATAAGCTAGATCCCTTGTTGAAAATGGCAATTGCTCACTTTCAATTTGAAGCTATTCATCCTTTCAGAGATGGAAATGGTAGGACAGGAAGGTTATTTAACATTCATTTTTTAAACAACAAAGGACTATTAGATTATCCTATTTTATTTTTAAGTAAATACATCATTGATCATAAGGAAGAATACTACTCTGGTTTAGCTGGCATCACACAGCGTGGAAGTTGGAAAACCTGGTTTTTATATATTTTACAAGCAATTGAAACCACTTCCAACCTCACGTTTGATAAAATTAATGATATTGTTGCCGCTAAAGATGCCATTTTAGAAGCATTGGTAAACAATACAAGTATTTCAAGACCAGAATCTCTGGTGAGCGCACTTTTCAATCAACCTTTTACAAAAGTTAAACATTTAACGGAGAAAGGGCTATATGCAGAAAATACAGCAAGAAAATATTTGGAAGAATTGGTGGGAATGAAAATTTTGGAAAAGCGAAAAATACAGGGAAACCATTATTACCTAAATTTGGAATTATACAGAATACTTTCCGAATAATTTTCCCCTTCTGACGAGGGTTTGTAGTGTTTTTAACAATTAAATTATAGCTTTCTTTTTTCGCCTAACCCTCACAAAAATTAAAAACAACATGCCAAAACCTCCAATAAATAGAAAAGGATAAACAATCCAATCAGGATGAGCGGTGTAAAAGGTAATGTCAGAATTTAGATTGATATCCTGCTTAATCACAGCATCTTCCCACCATTTTGTTTTTTGTATAATGTCACCACGTTGATTGATAAAAGCAGAGATTCCTGTATTTGCTGAACGGGCAACCCAACGGCGATTTTCAATAGCTCTTAAAACTGCATAATCTAAATGCTGGTCTTTTCCAGAAGTATTGCCCCACCAACCGTCGTTAGTGATCACAGCAATAAACTGAGCACCTTTATTAACAGACCTAGCAATCCATTCTCCCCAAATAGATTCATAACAAATAGCGGGTACTACACCAATTCCGCTGGAAGCGTAAAGATTTGTTGGTTCTTTCTGGTAGCCATAGCCACCTGTTGTTCCTCCAAATTTATCAAACAATGGATTTAGGAAAGACAATAACTCCGGAAAGGGCATTTTTTCTACACCGGGAACCAGTTTGGATTTATGATAGAATTGTAACCTGGGACTGTTCTCAATTGCAACGGCAGTGTTAAAGCTATCGTAATATAAATTATTCTCCTTACTAAACTTTGCAGATACACTTTGCTGGGTATTATAAATAGAATAGGTTTCTGCTCCGCTAATTACTGTCGCATTTTTAAAACTGTCTAAAAAGAGTTGCACCGACTGAAAAGCACTGGTATTTCTAAACTGTGTCTCCTCCACATAGCCAACTATCGCAGTCTCTGGCCAGATGAAAAACTCAGTATTCACCTGTCCTTTTTGCTTGCTCAGTTTAATTAATTTCGCCAATTGTTCTTCAGGCGAATAGGTGAAATTCTTTCCATAAGGATCAATATTCGGTTGCACTACCACTACATCAGATGGGTTAGTGTCCTCCACATAAGTGCTATAAACCAAAACCGATAAACTAATTGGAACTAAAATCCAAACAAAAAGACAAGCGAGCATGCCTTTTGCCTTCTGCATTGAGCCTTTTGCCTTTTCGCCTTCAGCCTTCAGCCCTCTGCCTTCAGCCCTTAAAGCTATCCAAATCCTGAAAATCAAAATATTACTTACTAAAATCCAAAAAGTACCTCCATAAACACCGGTATATTCATACCATTGAATCAACTGCGGGCTGTTGGCAAAACCGTTCCCCAAAGTCATCCAAGGAAATTTTAAGTCCCAACTTTGGTGCAGGTATTCATAGCTCATCCAAAAACCTATCAGGCTAATGTCTGCAATCAGAGGTTTGGTGCTTCTTGCAATTTTCCGATAAAGCCAAAAGCTCAGCGTCATTAAAAATGCGCCTAAACAGAAAGGAATCAGTGAAAGTATACAGGCAAAGAAAGTGGGCATTACTGCGTTCAAGGAGTTAAATACCCAATAAATGGAGGCTGTATTCCAAACTAAAAAAGCTAAACCAGAAATAAAGAAAATTAAATATCCTTTTTTCTTGCGATCAGATTCCTCAATTTCTTGGAGCGCAATCATTAAAGGAAGGAATGCAAGCAATAAAATTGGAGAGGTAAAAGGAATGGGTGGCCATGCTAGCCAGAGTAAAAAAGCTGAAAAAAGTGCTAACCAAATCTGTCTTTTCATTTCTTATAATATTTCTCGTCTTTTTTTGGTGGAGGATTGTCGTTTCCGGCAACTACAATTACAAATTCGCCTTTCAAAATATTTTCTTCAAAGTGAGTTTTAAGTTCTGTTAATGTACCTCTTGTATTTTCCTCAAACATTTTGGTAAGTTCTCTAGAGATAGCTGCTTGTCTGTCCGCTCCAAAATATTCAATAAATTCTTCTAAAGTTTTTAATAAACGATGTGGAGATTCATAAAAAATCATTGTTCTCGGTTCGTAAATCAATTCTTTTATGCGGGTTTGTCTTCCTTTTTTAACGGGTAAAAAACCTTCAAAAGTAAAACGGTCATTGGGTAATCCTGAATTTACCAATGCCGGTACAAAAGCGGTGGCTCCAGGCAAACATTCTACGGCGATATCATTTTTCAATACTTCTCTTACCAACAAAAAGCCAGGATCAGAAATAGCTGGTGTGCCCGCATCAGAGATCAAAGCAATATTTTGCCCTTCCTTTAAAAACTTAACGATTTCAGCAACTGCTTTATGTTCATTATGCTGGTGATGAGCAAAAACTTTTTGATCAATCCCAAAATGTTTGAGCAATGGACCAGAAGTTCTAGTGTCTTCAGCCAGAATTAAATCTACCTCTTTTAATATGCGTAGGGCTCTAAAAGTGATGTCTTCTAAGTTTCCAATCGGGGTAGGTACCAGGTAAAGTTTGCCGTTCATCAATTCTTCAATGTTTTATTAAATTCAGAAGACATCGCATTACGCAATTCTCATTACTCAATACTATATTTGTCAAAAAAATTAAAAGATGCTGCAAGTTAATTATATCCGCGAAAATAAAGAGGAAGTTTTAGAGCGATTAAGCGTAAAGAATTTCAATCAGCCTGAATTGGTGGAGGAGATTATCCATTTAGACAACCAACGTAAAAACACCCAATCACAAGCTGATGAGCTATTGGCTAAAGCTAATGCGGCAGCAAAACAGATTGGCGAATTGATGCGTAATGGAAAAAAAGACGAAGCAGAAGCTGTTAAATCAGAAACATCAAATAGTAAAGAAGCGATAAAAACCCTTCAAGAGGAATTAAGTAGCATTGAGCATGAGCTGTATCAGAAATTGGTGCAGTTGCCAAATTTGCCTCACCATACCGTTCCAAAAGGAAAAACACCTGAAGAAAATGAAGTGGTATTGGAAAACGGAGAACTTCCAACTTTGCCTGCAAAGGCTTTGCCTCATTGGGAGTTGGCAGCGAAATACAACATCATAGATTTTGAGTTAGGTGTTAAAATTACCGGTGCAGGTTTTCCTGTATATAAAGGAAAAGGTGCTAAGATGCAGAGAGCACTGATCAATTTCTTTTTATCAGAAGCAGAAAAAGCAGGTTACGAAGAAATGATGGTCCCACTTTTAGTCAATGAAGCTTCAGGTTTTGGAACAGGACAATTACCGGATAAAGAAGGGCAGATGTATCACGTAGGTTTAGATAATTTATACTTAATCCCAACCGCTGAGGTGCCCGTTACCAACCTTTACCGAGATGTGATTTTGAAAGAAGAAGAACTGCCGGTAAAAAATTGTGGTTATACGCCATGTTTCAGAAGAGAAGCAGGATCTTATGGCGCACATGTACGTGGATTAAACCGTTTACATCAGTTTGATAAAGTAGAAATTGTACAAGTGGTAAATCCTGAAACATCTTATGAGGTTTTAGAGGAAATGAGCTTACATGTTCAAAATCTTTTGCAAAAATTAGGTTTACAATACCGAGTGCTAAGATTATGTGGAGGAGATATGGGCTTTACTTCTGCATTAACTTATGATATGGAAGTTTACAGCGCAGCACAAGAACGTTGGTTAGAAGTGTCTTCCGTTTCAAACTTTGAAACTTTCCAAAGTAACCGATTAAAATTGCGTTACAAAGGCAAAGAAGGGAAGCCACAATTGCCTCATACCTTAAACGGAAGTGCATTAGCTTTGCCAAGAATTCTGGCTTCTATTTTAGAAAATTATCAAACAGAGAACGGCATTAAAGTGCCTGAATGTTTAGTGCCTTTTACAGGTTTTGATTTTATAGATTAAAAATAAAATTTCAGGAAATTAAAAAAAGCTGATGATTACATCATGTCACCATCAGCTTTATGCTACAAAGACTTAGAAAATTTCAGAATATTTTCAATCGCTTGTTCAGAAGGTTGTTTTACCAGTTTATTCAACGCGGGTTGAATGCTTTCATAGAACGCAATTTCTTCTTTAGAGAGTTTAAAATTCATTTCTTCAATTTCAGTTTCATTGTTGCAAATTGAATTAGTAGTAGGAGTAGAGGTTTCTATCATAAAGCTTTATTAAAAGTTTTGTTAGATAAAAACGTCATTCTTACATTAATATTTTAAAACTCAAATTAAAAAAAATCTCTTAGTTTTTTAAAGTCAATTCTTTGCTAACCATCATCTTACGCAGGTTGTTCAAAGCATATCTCATTCTGCCTAAAGCAGTATTAATGCTAACTTCTGTGAGGTCTGCAATTTCCTTAAAACTTAAATCTCCGTAATGTCTCATAATCAATACCTCTTTTTGTTCTGAAGGAAGCAAATGGATCAATTTTTTAAGATCATCATAAGTTTGCTGTTTCACCATCTTCTCTTCCATACTTTCGTCATGTATACCTAATACATCAAAAATATCAAAACCATCCCCATTGGTAATTGTTGGATTTCTTTTCTCTCTCCTAAAATGGTCTATGACTAAATTATGACCTATCCTTAGCACCCAAGGTAAAAATTTACCTTCTTCGTTATATTTTCCGGCTTTTAAAGTTTTAATTACTTTTATAAAAGTGTCCTGAAAAATATCCTCTGCTAAATATTCATCCTTAACTAAAAGATAGATAGAAGTATAAATTCTTGATTTATGTCTCGTGATGAGTTCAGATAGTGCAGCTTCAGTTCCTTTAGCGATGTAAAGGTGCACCAGCTCTTGGTCGGTTTTCAATTGAAAGCTCATAATACTCCTACTTTAAATGCTTAATAATTCAATTTCCTAAGTGTGAGTAGTGGTTTTTTCTATAAGCTTTATTTTATTTTGTGATAACTAAATTTTGTAATCAAATAAACTCATTATCTAATTAAAAACAAAATTTAAAAGTGTTTTTTTATTTTAATGAGATATTTAATGCTGTTTTATAACATTTATATGATAATATATTTAGCCTTCATCAAATGTTATAGGGCTAAGTACGTAAATAATTTTTAAAGTGATACAATAAATTAACAATTCCTTTAAAGTAAATCAAATTTACAGGAAATAAGGAAATGCTGGATAATAGCATTATTTTTGCAAATCGGTACCATATATTATCACATCAGTTTAATATATACGGAAAAACAGGAAGATTAGATGAAATTAGAAGAACAAGATCCGCAGAAGAACATTCTCATTAAAGGTGCAAGAGTTCACAACTTAAAAAATATAGATGTAGCCATTCCAAAAAACAAACTTGTGGTCATCACAGGTATGTCTGGTTCTGGGAAATCTTCCTTAGCTTTTGATACGCTTTACGCCGAAGGTCAGCGGAGATATGTAGAAAGCCTTTCTTCTTACGCCCGGCAGTTTATGGGCAGGATGAATAAACCCGACGTAGATTATATCAAAGGAATTGCACCAGCTATCGCCATTGAGCAAAAGGTGATTACATCTAATCCGCGTTCAACCGTTGGTACTTCCACAGAAATTTATGATTACCTAAAACTTCTTTTTAGCAGAATTGGGCAAACTATTTCTCCTATTTCAGGGAATATTGTTAAAAAGGATTCGGTAACTGATGTCGTAAATTATTTATCGGCTTTGCCTGAAGAAAGTACGGTTACCATATTATGCCCACTTTACCCTCACAACCAAAGAACTTTAAAAGAGGAACTGGCGGTTTTGCTACAGAAGGGTTTTTCTAGGGTAGTGATCAATAAAGAAATCAGAAAAGTTGAAGAAGTTTTAGAAGATCAAAGTATAGAAAATAAGGAAATTGAGGATGAGCATGCAATCCTTATATTAATTGATCGTATAGTCACCAATCAGGAAGAGGAAACTTTGAGCAGGATGGCAGATTCTGTACAGACAGCTTTTTTTGAAGGAAAAGGAGATTGCTATGTGGATCATGATGGAGAAAGAAAGCATTTTTCTGATCGATTTGAATTGGACGGGATTAAGTTCGAAGAGCCAACGCCTAATTTTTTCAGCTTCAATAATCCTTATGGAGCTTGCCCTAAATGTGAGGGTTATGGTAAAGTGATGGGTATTGATGAGGATTTGGTGATTCCTGATAAGTCAAAGTCGGTTTATGACGGCGCCATTGCACCTTGGCGGGGAGAAAAGATGAAAGAATGGTTGGATGTGTTAATTAAAAACTCTTCAAAATTTGATTTTCCAATTCACCGTTCAGTAAGCCAGCTCACTAATGCCGAAAGGAAGCTGTTATGGAAAGGAAATAAATATTTTAAAGGATTAGATGAGTTTTTTCAGTTTTTAGAAGAACAGACTTATAAAATTCAATACCGGGTAATGTTGTCCCGCTACCGCGGAAAAACAACTTGTCCGGATTGCCAGGGAAGTAGATTACGCCCAGATGCAACTTATGTTAAAATTGCAGCCCATTCCATTACCGATATTGTGCTGATGCCTTTGAAAAAAGCATTGCTCTTTTTTGATGATTTGAACTTGAATGAGCAACAACAGAAAATATCCAAACGCTTGATTTTAGAAATCAAGAATAGAATTTTATTTCTTAATGAAGTTGGATTAGGCTACCTCACTTTAAATAGATTGTCTAATACGCTTTCTGGTGGAGAATCTCAACGCATTAATTTAGCCACTTCTTTGGGAAGCTCATTGGTAGGATCAGTTTATGTTTTAGACGAGCCAAGCATTGGCTTGCACCCAAAAGATACCAATCGCTTAATTGGCGTACTAAAATCTTTAAGAGATATTGGAAACACAGTTTTAGTGGTAGAGCATGAGGAAGAAATGATGCAGGCAGCAGATCACCTGATAGATATTGGTCCGGAAGCTGGAACTCTAGGCGGAGAGCTCATTTTTGCTGGAAATTATCAGGAAATCTTAAAAGATGAAAATAGCCTTACCGGAAGATATTTAAGTGGAAAAGAGAACATTGAAATCCCAAAAAGAAGAAGAAAACCAACCGATTTTATTGAGATTAAGGGAGCAAGAGAAAATAACCTTCAAAACATTGATGTTAAATTCCCATTGCAGGTGCTTACGGCAGTAACTGGAGTTTCAGGTTCAGGAAAAACATCTTTGGTAAAGAGGATTCTTTATCCTGCATTGCAAAAAATCATCGGAAACTATGCGGGTGAACAAACCGGGTCTTATGATGGAATTGAAGGTGCTACAGAACAAATTTCACAGGTAGAGTTGGTGGATCAAAATCCAATTGGGAGATCTTCGCGTTCTAATCCCGTGACTTATGTAAAAGCTTGGGATGAAATCAGGGCATTGTTTGCGGCTCAGGCATCGGCGAAAGCCAGCGGATTAAAACCTGCTGCTTTTTCTTTTAATGTGGAAGGCGGAAGATGTGATGTTTGCCAAGGTGAAGGGGAAGTGAAAATTGAAATGCAGTTTATGGCTGATATTTATCTGCCTTGTGAATCCTGTGGAGGACAACGCTTTAAACAGCATGTATTGGACGTCACTTATCAGGATAAAAACGTTTCTGAAGTGCTGAATATGACCATTGATGAGGCATTGGGTTTTTTTGTGAATGAGCAAAAAATCATCAATAAATTACAGCCTTTGGTTGATGTGGGATTGGGTTATGTGCATTTGGGGCAATCTTCTAACACCTTATCGGGTGGAGAAGCACAACGGATAAAACTAGCTTCTTTCCTAATAAAAGGCAACAATAGCCATAAAACATTATTTATTTTTGACGAGCCAACTACCGGACTGCACTTCCATGATATCAAAAAATTGATGAAATCTTTTGACGCTTTGATAGAGCAAGGAAATACCATCATTGTGATTGAACACAATATGGATGTCATAAAATGTGCCGATTGGGTGATAGACATAGGCCCAGAAGGCGGAGACGAAGGAGGCAAACTGGTTTTTGAAGGAACACCAGAAGATTTAGCGAAAGATAAAAACTCTTATACCGGCCAATATTTAAAAGAGCGGTTTAGATAGTTCATTAGTGTAGGGAGTTCATTAGGCTTGTTAAATTTGAAACAAAGTTCTGTATGCTTATAGATTTTAATAAATAAAACATGAGTTTCAATAATTTAGAGGATTTAGAAGTCTACAAAAGAGCTTTTACCCTATCTGCTACTATTTGGGATGATGTTTCGAAATGGAAGAATTTCTTTGAGAAAGATACGATAGGAAAACAATTGGTTAGAGCAGCTGATTCAATTGATGCTAATATAGCTGAAGGATATGGGAGATTTCATTTCAAAGAGAATAAAAACTTTTGTTATTATAGTAGAGGGTCATTATTGGAAACAAAAGGATTTATTAAAAAATGCAAAGAAAGAGGTTTGATGAATCCAGAAAAGGCGGACCAGCTATTAAACGAATTAGAACAAATACATAAAATGCTGAATGCTTATATCAGTTACATAGGAAAATCTAAACAAGAAATTTGAATAAGATTGTTCATTTTTAAATGAGTTCATTAATATTAATGAATTTTGTTTAGTTATTAATGAGCTAAAAACTAATGGGTTTTGTAAGCCTAATGAACTATTTCAACTATTGAACTCAATGAACTAACATAATGAAAGAGGAATCCAAATTAATAAGAACACAAACTAAAAGAACATATAATAGAGAGCATTCTACGCCAATGTACTTAACTTCTAGTTTCATTTTTGATGATGCGGAGCAGGGCAGGGCAGTTTTTGCAGATGAAGAGGAAGGGATTATCTATTCAAGGTATTCAAATCCAAACACCACAGAGTTTATTGATAAAGTATGTGATATGGAAGGCGCAGCAGCTGGCTTGGCTTTCGCCTCAGGAATGGCAGGTGTTTTTGCATCATTTGCAGGATTATTAAAATCTGGTGACCATATTGTGGCTTTCCGTTCGATTTTTGGTTCTACCCATCAACTATTAACTACTTTGTTTCCGCGTTGGGGCATCACATCCACTTATGTAGATGCTGCAGACCCTGATGCTTTAGAGAAAGCGATTCAACCAAATACCAAGATGATATTTTTGGAAACACCCTCCAATCCTGGATTAGAATTGGTGGATCTAGAATGGCTTTGCAAAATCAAAGAGAAATATCCAAATATCATTATCAATGTAGATAACTGTTTTGCAACACCTTATCTACAAAAGCCAATTGCTTACGGTGTAGACATTGTGAGTCATTCGGCTACAAAATACATGGACGGACAAGGCCGTGTTTTGGGAGGAGTAGTTGTTGGCAGAGCCGATCTAATCAAAGAAATGATGTTTTTCATCCGTCATACTGGTCCGGCAATGTCGGCTTTTAATGCTTGGTTGCTATCAAAAAGTTTAGAAACCATGCCATTAAGAATGGATAGGCATTGTTCCAATGCTTTGGCTGTGGCCGAAGCTTTAGAACAAAGTATTGAAGTAGAAGTGGTGCGTTATCCGCACCTGAAATCACACCCTCAATATGAACTTGCTAAAAAGCAAATGAAACAAGGCGGCGGTATTGTTACTTTTGTGATTAAAGGCGGTTTTGATAGAGCGAAAAGATTTATGGATGCTTTAGAAATGCTTTTAATTACATCAAATTTAGGAGACAGCAGAAGCATTGCCACACACCCAGCTTCCACTACACATTCTAAATTAACTTTGGAAGAAAGAGCACAGATTGGAATTTTTCCGGGCAGTATCCGTCTTTCTATAGGTTTAGAAAATATTGAAGATATTATTGCTGATGTAGAAAATGCTTTAGAAAAGTCTATATAGTTTGTTGGTTTGTTAGGCTTATAAAGTCTCACATCTCAATACTCATATCTCAAATCTAAAAAAAACATGAAAATACAATTAAACAGAGTAAACGACGCCGTACATTTCGAAGCTAAAGGAAGCGGAGATGTAAAAGTACATATAGATGGATCAGATGCTATTGGTGGGCAAGGTTTAGGCGTTCGCCCGATGGAATTGGTGCTGATGGCTTTAGGATCTTGTAGTTCTTTAGATTTAATCACGATTTTAAAAAAGCAAAGGCAAGAAATCACAGGTTTTTCTGTTGAGGTGGATGGAGAACGAAGAGAGGAAATCCCAACTATATTCACAAAAATTCATATCTTATTCCGTTTAAAAGGAACAATTGATCAAGGAAAAGCCGAAAAGGCAGCAGAACTAGCAGTGAAAAAATATTGCTCTGTTCATGATATGCTTGCGGTTGGAGGTGTAGAGATTACTTATTCTTTAGAAATCAACTAAGGCCGAAAGCTTAAAGCTGATTTATTAATTAAAAAAACTAGGCGTTGAGCTTTAAGTATTTAGCTTTATGCTCTTAAGAAATAAAAGGCTTGTTATCTAAAAAGACAAAATACGCCATTAGGGCATTAATTGCATTGGGAGAAAACTTCGGTGGGGAAGCTATGAACATCCTTTCCATTTCTCAGAAGGAAAAGATCCCAAAGAAATTTTTAGAACAGATTCTTCTGGAAATGCGTAATGCTGGGTTCCTTTACAGTAAAAAGGGAGCGGGTGGTGGCTATTCTTTACTCAAAGATCCCAAAGATATTAATCTGGTTCAGGTAATGCGCTTAACAGGTGGTCCAATTGCCCAATTGCCCTGTGTGAGCTTAAATTTTTATCAAAAATGTGAGGAATGTAAGGAAGAAGAAACATGCGGAATTAGAGACACTTTTATGAGCGTTCGGGACGCTACCCTTAAAATTCTTACTGAAACTACTATTGCGGATTTGATCTCTAAAGAAAAAAATCTTTCAATCCATCTTAAGATTTAAAATGTTCGAATAGTAAAATTGCGAGATTTTTAGATAATATCGCAATTTTTGTTATTATTGTACATGATTGAGTCTTCACCAAAATTTCACAAAGATAATGGTTCAATACCTTTAATGGTTGAAATTGAAGGTAATGGCATTTTGAAAAATATTCAGGATGATTATTTATACTGGGACAAAATAAAATATAAGGCTAAGAATTGTTCACCAGAGGAATTATGGAATGCTGTTAAATTTCAAAGATATTTAAAAAGTAAATCTATAGATTTTGGTAAACATAGATTTACCTATATCATTACAGACTACATGTTAAGGGCTTTGCATCAGTTCGATATGCATATTGGAGGTACATTGGGGAGTAATATTGGTATTGCGGAAACCGATAAAACTAAATTTGTGATTAGCTCAATTATGGAAGAGGCTATATCTAGTAGTCAAATGGAAGGAGCTGTTACCACCAGAAAAAAAGCTAAAGAAATGATACAGCAGGAGAAAAAGCCAAAAAACAAATCTGAACAAATGATCATGAATAACTTTGTAACCATGAAACATATTGTTCAGCATAAAAAGGAAGAGCTTTCTGTTGAGAATATTCTATTTATCCATAAGCTGGTAACAAAAGATACATTAGAACACGAAAAGGATGAGGGGGAATTTAGAACTAATGATGATGTACATGTAGTTAACCAAGCTATTGGTGAAGTTGTTCATATACCACCCTCTAAAGAAGAAATAGAACTTTTAATGAATGAATTGTGTAAATTCTTTAATCAGGATACTGATACTTTTATTCATCCTATTATTAAAGGATGCATTGTTCATTTTATGTTGGGTTGGATCCATCCCTTTACTGATGGTAATGGAAGAACTGCAAGAGCTTTGTTTTATTGGTATATGTTGAAAAATGGATATTGGTTAACAGAGTATTTATCCATATCGCGTATAATTAAAGATACCAAATCTCAATATGAAAAAGCATACCTCTATTCTGAAATTGATGATAATGATTTAGGCTACTTTATAACTTATCACATAAGAACAATGGAGAAAGCATATCAAGCATTAAAAGAGTATATAAATAAAAAACAGAAAGAGGTATTTCAGGCCGCAAAATTCATGAAAATTCCAAATGTTAACGATAGGATGGCTCAGGTATTAAAAATTTTAAACGATGATTCAGATAGAATTTTGAATAATAAAGAAATTGAAGCAAGATTCAATGTTTCAAATTATACAGCAAGGATGGATCTAAAGGCTTTAGTTGAGTTAGGTTTTATGGAAATTATACAGGTAAATAAGAAAAAACAGAATTTTATTAGAGCAAAAAAATTCGATGAGATTTTGAATAAGTATAATTTTTAATTACTTCTTATTTAATCTTTACAATTTCAAAATTGATAAAGCAAATTAAATTAAACTTTATAGTAATAAATATCCTTAAAACAAGCTGAGGAACAAGAAGAAATATTTTTTTAAAATTAAATCTACTAAATACATAGACTTTATATATATTTGCTTTTAAGAAGATTGAAATGTTAGTTTTTCAATCAAGGTATTTTAATTATCAACCTAAACCAATGGTAATTATTGGCCAATCTTAAGTGTGTTAATTAAGCCTCTTCTGTAACAGGAAGAGGCTTTTTATCAGAAGAAAATATGCAAAGCTTTAGAACAGAGTTAGAGAATCCAATAGTAGAGAAAGATATCATTGATCTGGAAAGAAAGATCAAGGCTTTTCACGAAGGCAGAATCCATGAAGAAAAATTCAGGAGTTTACGTTTAGCCCGTGGTGTTTATGGCCAACGCCAGCCCGGAGTGCAGATGGTACGTATCAAATTGCCTTTTGGAAAAGTCACCTTTAAGCAATTGCTGAAAATCGCTGATATTTCTGATGAATATGCTTCTTCCAACCTACATTTAACTACCCGTCAGGATATCCAGATCCATTATGTGAGTTTAGACCGTACGCCAGAATTGTGGTCTAAATTAGAACAAGACGATATTACTTTGCGTGAAGCCTGTGGCAATACGGTAAGAAATGTAACTGCATCACCTACCGCAGGAATTGACCCTACAGAACCCTTTGATGTTTCGCCGTATGCTCAGGCTTTTTTTAAATATTTTTTAAGAAACCCAATTTGCCAAGAGATGGGAAGAAAAATTAAATTTTCTTTTTCTTCCAGCGAAGCAGATACTGCCTTTTCTTTTATTCACGATTTAGGTTTTATTCCAAAAGTGAAAACAGAAAATGGAGCAGAAGTACGTGGTTTTAAAGTGTTATTGGGTGGCGGTTTAGGTGCGCAACCTTCCTTAGCGCATGTGGTTCACGAATTTTTGCATGAGGATTTAATTATCCCTTATGCAGAGTCGGTTTTGCGTGTTTTTGACCGTTATGGCGAAAGAAACAATAGAAATAAAGCCCGTTTAAAGTTTTTGGTGAACAAACTGGGAATTGATGAAGTGCTGAGATTGGTAGAAGAGGAACAAACTGCCATTAAGGTAAAAACTTTTAAAATAAACCGTGATGCCATTGTTGAACCTCAAATTCCAGCAGCTATTGTTGAGGTAGAAATTCCAGCAGCTAAAAATTTAGCTTATGATTTATGGTTGGCTACCAATGTTTTTCAACAAAAGCAACAGGATTTCTTTGGAGTTTACATCAAGGTAAAAACTGGAGATATCCCAACAGACCAAGCCAGAAAATTTATAAATGCAGTGAAGCATCTCATTGCTGATGAGATCAGGATTACCATAAATCAAGGCCTTTTATTAAAATTTGTAAGAAAAGAAGCATTGCCATCGCTATTTCTTGCTTTAGAGGAATTGGGATTAGCAGCGCCAGGTTTTGATAGCGTTGCAGATGTAACCACTTGCCCAGGAACAGACACCTGTAATTTGGGGATTTCTAACTCTATGGAACTTTCTAGGGTATTGGAATCTTTGGTTTATGATGAGTATGCCGATTTTATCCATAATAAAGAAATCAAGATCAAAATCAGCGGCTGTATGAACAGTTGCGGTCAGCATGGTTTGGCACATATTGGTTTTCATGGCAGTTCCATGAAAGTGAATGGAAAAGTAATGCCAGCGGTTCAGGTGCTTTTAGGAGGCGGAATTGTAGGTGACGGCATCGGCAGAGCTGCTGATAAAGTAGTGAAAGTTCCTTCTAAAAGAGCTACACATGTTTTAAGAGCAATTTTAGATGATTATCAGGCTGTAGCTTCTAGCTATCCAACTTTTCATGCTTATTACGATGCTTTAGGTAAAGATTATTTCTATCAATTATTGAAACCGATTGCAGATCAATCTACCGTAAAAGATGAGGAATTTGTGGATTGGGGACATGAGGAGAACTTTGTAACCGCCATAGGAGTTGGGGAATGTGCAGGTGTGGTGATTGATTTAGTGGCAACCTTAATTTACGAATCTGAAGAAAAGTACGGATGGGCGTTAGAAGCGTATGAGCAAAATGCTTGGGCAGATGCAATTTACCATGCTTACAATACTTTGGTGAGTGGTGCTAAAGCTTTATTGTTAGATAAGGGCGTAAATCAAAGTACCCAAACAGGGGTAATCAAAGCGTTTGACGAGCATTTTGCACCAGAATTTTATATAGAAAGTTTTACTGATTTGGTATTACAGATCAACAAAAATGAACCTTCTCAAGAATTTGCTGAATCCTATTTGGCGCAGGCAAATGATTTTTTAAACCAGGTGAAAGCTTTTAGGCCAAGCCCAGAATTAGTGAAATAATGATACTAGAACCAAAAATAACATTAATTGGTGCAGGTCCGGGTGATGTGGATTTAATCAGTATAAAAGGAGCAAAAGCTTTGGCAAAAGCAGAGGTGGTTTTGTATGATGCATTGGTAAATGAAGCCTTATTAGAAATGGCACCAGAAAATGCCATTAAGATATTTGTAGGTAAAAGAGCAGGACAGCATTCTTTAAAACAACAGGAAATCAATCAGCTTTTAGTGGATAGTGCCTTAAGGTACGGATATGTGGTACGTTTAAAAGGTGGAGACCCTTTTGTATTTGGAAGAGGTTATGAAGAAATTGATTTTGCACATTCTTACAATATCCAAACAGAGGTAATCCCTGGTATTTCCAGTTCAATTGCTGTTCCGGCATTACAGGGAATTCCCCTTACACACCGCGGAACCAGCGAAAGTTTTTGGGTGATTACCGGTACCAAAGCAAATGGAGAGATTTCTAATGATTTAAAAGTTGCCGTAAAAACAAAAGCTACTGTAGTAGTTTTAATGGGTGTAAATAAAATTAAAAGTATAGTAGAAATTTATCAAAAAGAAGGCTTAGGCCGATTACCGATTGCAATTATCCAAAATGGTGCTACACCAAAAGAGAAAATAGCCATAGGCGTCATCAATACTATTATTGAACAGATTGAGGAGAAAAAAATAGGCGCTCCTGCGGTGATCGTAATTGGAGAAGTGGTAAGTTTACATCCATCGTTTCAGCCAATATTGGCATCTTATGAGTTTGTTGACGCAGAATAAAGAAAATATAGAATTGGAAGCGGATAACGGAAATGAATTGTTTCCGGTTTTTCTGAAACTTCAGAATTTCCATACTTTATTGGTAGGAGGGGGAAATGTTGGGCTCGAAAAATTGAGTGCCATATTGACCAATAGCCCGAAAGCTAAAGTAACCGTTGTTGCAGATCGGTTTTTGCCTGAATTAAGGAATTTAGTTGCCCAACATCCAACGGTGAACGTTACTGAGCGTAAATTTGAGGATGAAGATTTAGAAGGAGTAGAGCTGGTAATTTTGGCAACCGATAGCAGAGAATTGCATGAGTACATCAGAAAAATAGCGAAAGAAAAAGGATTGCTACTGAATGTTGCTGATACACCTGAGCTATGTGATTTCTATCTGGGTTCTATTGTTAAAAAAGGGAACCTAAAAATAGCGATTTCTACCAACGGAAAATCGCCTACGGTAGCCAAAAGAATTAAAGAAGTTTTAAACGAGAACATTCCTGAAGAGATTGATGATACTTTGGAGCAAATAAATAAGCTCCGATTAACATTGAGCGGAGATTTCGCTGCTAAAGTAAAAGCATTGAACCAAGCTACAGCAAGCTTAGTGAATGAAAAGCAACCAGAAAAAAAATTATCTGCAACGGCTTTAAGTTGGGTGATCTGGAGCATAGTGGTGATTTTTACAGGTATTATTGTTTATTCCATTTGGCAACAGGAGCCTGTATTTAGAGCTTATGTAGAAGGAATAAACTCTCAGTTTTATTGGTTTTTAGGCGCAGGATTTGTTTTTGCAATGATTGATGGCGCCATTGGAATGTCTTACGGAGTAACCTCCACTACATTCTCCCTTTCTATGGGAATTCCGCCTGCTTCTGCAAGTACTGCGGTGCACATTTCTGAGATTTTAAGTAATGGTATTGCCGGTTGGATGCACTACAGAATGGGAAACATCAATAAAAAGTTACTTAAATTATTATTGATTCCCGGTATTATAGGAGCAGTATTAGGCGCATTTTTATTGTCCTCCTTAGAAGAATATGCGCAATACACCAAACCTTTGATTTCAGTTTACACGTTAATTTTGGGTTTCGTGATCTTGAATAAATCAGGGATTTTTAAAGTAAAAAAGAGAGAACGGAGCGCTAAAATAAAAAGAATTGGAACTTTAGGATTTACCGGAGGTTTTATAGATGCAGTTGGAGGTGGAGGTTGGGGATCTATCGTACTTTCTTCATTAATTGCAGGAGGCAGAAATGCCCGTTACTCTTTAGGAACCGTAAAATTAAGTCGGTTTTTTATTGCCTTAATGAGCTCCTTAACATTTGTGACCATGTTGGATGGCTTACGCTGGTACGCAGTTGCAGGCTTGGTTGTAGGAAGTGCAATTGCTTCTCCTATTGCGGCCCGGGTATCTAATAAGTTATCTGCTAAAACCATCATGGTGGCTGTAAGTGTAATTGTAATTTTGGTAAGTTTGCGCAGTATTGGTAAGTTTTTAGGTTTGCCGTTATAAGATGTTCTCAATAGCCCACGGCTTATAACCTTGGTCTTGTGTCTTCACAGATTGAAATAAAATGATTAAATATGGTCTGTGAGGACACAGACCATGGAGATTGAGAAGGTTTTCAATAGCCCACGGCTTCAGCCGTGGGGCTGAGAATAAATAAAAAATGGAAAGGGTTTGCGTTAACGATAGAAGTGGCACCACGGATTGCCCTTTTTCTGGGCAAACGGAGTATAGCGGATAGCGTGGTTTATCCCGATTTTTCATCGGGATTAAAACGCCGAAATAGATAATAATAAATGAATACAGAAGAAATCAAAGAAGCAATAAAGGGAAAATCTCCACAAGAGGCTTTAGCTATTTTGTCGCAAAATTTTGAGGAAGGACTCATTTTTTCTACCAGTTTTGGATGGGAAGATCAGGTGCTTTCTGACATGATTTTTTCTCAGGATTTAAATATTAAGGCCTTTACCTTAGAGACAGGCAGGTTATTTACAGAAACCTACTACGCATGGAGCCGTACGCTGGAAAAATACCAAAAGCCCATTCATGCTTATTATCCTGATCAAGAAAAATTAGAAGCAATGGTGACAAGTAAAGGGCCAAGTAGTTTTTATGAATCAGTGGAGAACAGGAAAGAATGCTGTGGAATTAGAAAAGTGGAACCTTTAAACAGAGCATTAAAAGGACAGAAAGTTTGGATTACAGGAATTAGAGCGGAACAATCTGCAAACCGGGAGGATATGGATTGGGTAGAGTGGGATGAAGCACATCAGTTGATTAAAGTGCATCCTATTTTTAATTGGACGTTAGATGAGGTGAAAGTTTATATAAAAGAGCATAATGTACCGTACAATCCATTACATGATAAAGGTTTCCCAAGCATCGGTTGCCAACCATGTACCAGAGTGGTAGCGCCAGGAGAGGATTTTAGAGCCGGACGTTGGTGGTGGGAAGATGCGAGTAAAAAGGAATGTGGCTTACACGAGACGAGTTCACACGAAGAAGTTTTTAAACCGTAATACGGCAGAAAGCCGAAAGCTCAAAGCCGAAGGCATCAAAAATATTATTATTAAAATTTATAAGCAGCTTTAAGCTTTAAGCCTTTCGCTTTTTGCTTAAAAAAGCTTTTAGCTTACAAAATGGATTATTTAGACCAGTTAGAGGCAGAGGCCATAGCAATTTTAAGAGAGGTGGCAGGTCAGTTTGAAAAGCCAGCCTTACTTTTTTCAGGAGGAAAAGATTCTATCACATTGGTGCGTTTGGCAGAAAAAGCTTTTCGCCCGGGTAAGTTTCCTTTTCCATTAGTACATGTGGATACCGGTCATAATTTCCCCGAAGTGATTGAATTTCGTGACCGTTTGGTTGAAAAAATTGGAGAAAAACTGATTATTGGTCATGTACAAGATGCGATTGATAAAGGTAGGGTAATTGAGCAGAAAGGTAAAAATGCGAGCAGAAACGCTTTGCAAACGGTGACGCTTTTAGAAACGATTGAGAAGAATCAGTTTGATGCCTGCATTGGCGGAGCAAGAAGAGACGAAGAGAAAGCAAGAGCTAAGGAACGTATATTTTCTGTTCGCGATGAGTTTGGGCAATGGGATCCAAAACGGCAGCGACCAGAACTTTGGAACACCTTTAACGGTAAAATTCACAAAGGAGAAAATGTTAGGGTTTTCCCTATCAGCAACTGGACAGAACTAGACGTTTGGAACTATATCAAAAGAGAAAATATTGAAATCCCTTCTATTTATTATTCGCATAACCGCGAAGTGATCGAAAGAAATGGTGTTTGGATGGCTGCGCATGAGTTCTTAAACATGGATGCTGATGATCAAATACATACTAAAAGCGTACGTTTCCGTACCGTTGGCGATATGACTTGTACCGCAGCCGTAGAATCAGAGAAAACAGAAATTGATGACATCATTTTAGAAATCAGTCAATCAAAAATTAGTGAAAGAGGTGCTCGTATGGATGATAAGGTTTCTGAAGCCGCCATGGAAGACCGTAAGAAAGGAGGATATTTTTAGTGGATATATTAAAATTTTTAACAGCAGGGAGTGTTGATGATGGTAAAAGTACCTTAATTGGTCGCTTATTGTATGATACCGGTTCTGTATTGGCAGATCAGTTAGAAGCTATACAGAAATCTAACCGTAAAAACGATGATGGAACAGTAGATTTGGCCATTTTAACAGATGGATTAAAAGCGGAGCGTGAGCAGGGAATCACTATTGATGTAGCTTACAAATATTTTCAGACAGAAAAAAGAAAGTTTATCATTGCCGATACCCCGGGACATATTCAATATACCAGAAATATGGTTACCGGTGCCTCTAATGCTGATTTAGCCATCATTTTGGTGGATGCCCGTAAAGGTGTAATTGAGCAGACGATTAGACATTCATACTTAGTTTCATTACTGGCTTTAGAGCATGTGGTGGTATGTGTGAACAAGATGGATATGGTAGATTATAGTGAGGAGGTTTTTGAGAAAATCCATGCAGATTATCATGAGCTAGCCACCAAATTAGGCATTCACGAGGTGACTTTTATTCCTGTGAGTGCATTAAGAGGAGATAACATAGTTTATAATTCTACCCAGATGCCTTGGTACAAAGGAAAAAGCTTGTTGGAGCATTTGGAAACAGTTTCTGTACGTGAAGTAGATAGCCTTTTGCCAGCCCGTATGGCAGTGCAATGGGTAGTAAGACCACAAACTGATGCACTACATGATTACCGTGGCTATGCAGGAAGAGTGCTGAGTGGTGCGTTTAGGGTTGGTGAAGAAGTGAAAATTTTTCCTTCGGGAAATAAATCAAAAATTGCCAGATTGGAAACTTTTGATGGAGACTTACAGATTGCCGAAGAAGGTAAATCTATAACGTTGCACTTGGAAGATGAAATTGATATCAGTAGGGGAGATACTTTGGGAGAAATAGAAAGAGCTCCAATTATTTCCAACCAGATTGAAGCTGATATCTGTTGGATGGACACCCGCGAATTGGATACCACTGCTACTTATTTCATCCAACACCAAAGTAAAGTGACCCGTTGTAAAATCCGCGAAGTGCTTTACAAAGTCAACATCAATACCTTAGAAAAAGTAAATGCAGCTACTTTCGGGCTCAATGATATTGGTAGGGTAGAAATTAAAACTGCCGATGAACTGGCTTTTGATCCTTATGACCAGAATAAGAGAAACGGAGGCGCAATCATAATTGACAGCCGTACCAATGTGACTGTGGGAGCACTGATGTTGAGAGCAGCACTGTAGAGATGAGCATTAGCTTATAATTCTCAAATCGATTCATAAGATTTAGATTATTATTTGAGTGTTGTGCTCAAAAAAACGTTAGCATTTCCTTTACAATCCTTTATCCTGAAAAATTGGGATAAAGGATTTTCTTTTAAATCCCAAACACCGTTTTCACATTCATTTTAAAATACCATCTTTTAGGTATTTTGATTATCAATCTTGTTTTCTAATTTTAAATAAAAAAAACTTAAAGTTATGACAGCTATAAAAAAGGAAATTGCTAAAAGAATGATAAATGAGTATCAAAAAAGAAGAACTATAATTAAAGATGATAATGGCTCGACTAAACCTGATACAGATAGTGTGTGGTTATCAAAAGAATATCTACTTGATTTTTTGAATCATAGAAACCCTAATAGTACTGGGTTAAGAATTTATATTGGTGCTACTGGTGATTACAGCGATATAAAATATCCGGATCCAAATAATGCTAATCAAGTTACTCATGTGAAAAAATACATGAACCAAACTAATTTAATATTTGTTGCTACAGAATCACCTATTGGACAAGTCCCTTCTATGACAAACAGTACAAATATGATTACGAGTAAAAAGAATTTGACTGATATAGATTTAGTGGAAGAAAATAAAGCTATCATACTATTTGGCGATGAGGGAATGGCTGATGATGACCATGGAATGTGCCCACCTCCAAATGGCGGTTGTGAAGAGATAATGTAGTATGATCTCAAATTAAATGATTTTAATTAGGCTATTAAAATTGTAGATTTAATTATCAAATATTAAATTATTTACAAAATAATTTAAATTATAAAGGTTTAATAAAACCAATATTACTGAAATTAGATGTTTATAATTTAATAAGTATGTAATATTGAGTTTATTCCAGAGCTAAAATCAGAAAAAAAAGAAGAAACTCAAAGTATTCGCATTTCAATCTATAATTTACATAAATTTCTCAAAAATAATCCATCAAACATTAGCTTATGAATTTACTAAGCTTGGCAGAAATATGAAGTTGATTCTTATACTTTTAACTACAGAACAGATTATATTAATCAAACAATAATTCTTTAGATAACTCAACATTTTAATAATTCCTCAATAATGGTACTAAGTGAAAATTTACTGAATGATATTTTAATTTTAAATTATTCGGATGGATTTAACAGATTTGGAATTGATTAAATGTACATGCCTACTCATGAAAATCTCACAATCAAGTATCCACCAATTCAATTATAAATGCCTCTTTTGATATTTACTTTTGTTGTTGAACTATTTTCGGCAATAGCTGGTTTCTCTAAAAGAAAGTCGGTAAATAATAGAGGACTTAAATTTTTTCCTATTTTTTTATTGATACAGTTTTTAAATGTTTCAACATCTGTTTTGTATAGCCAAGTATTCCATTTAGGTGCAAATACTTGGATGTACAATATCTTTATGGTATTGGATATGTCTTGCTTTGCCTATGTTTTTTATCATATTTTAGAGAGACCTCATTTTAAGAAAATAGTAGTTATTTTAACTGCTGTTTTTTATACTTTTTATTTTATTGATCGTTTTTTTTTAGAAAAAGAGATTGGCGAATACCTTTCTTACTCTAGATCATTAATGGGATTTAACTTGGTAGTTTTTTCATTAATGTACTTTTATAACTTATTTGATTTTACAAAACCTGAAGAAAACCTTACCCGAAAAGCAGATTTTTGGATAGTAATTGGAATTTTCTTTTTTTACTTAACCTCTACTGTTATATTAAGCGCATTAAATTATATCATTTTAAATCCTGAAACTTTAAAATATTATAATCCTAACACGATGAAGTTTTTGGCAATGTCACTTTATAGTTTTTACATTATTGGTTTTTTATGTCACAAAACGAATCAGACGTAATAGGAACAATCATTTTTGTGTGCGGAGCCTTTGGAGCTTTAGGGGTATTTATTTTGGTATTGCTGTTTTCCTATCAAAAAAAATACATCAAACATCTTAAAAAGGAAGAAAGTTTAAAGCTGGAGAATGAAAGAAACTTATTAAATGCGCAAATAGAAGTTAAAGAACAAACCTTAAAGGATACAGGAGCAGATTTGCATGATAACGTAGGTCAAATATTATCTCTTGTAAAACTTCAACTGGCAAATCAAAATGATGAGCGTACCAAATATAGCAGAGAGCTGTTGCAGGGAGCAATAAATGAGGTGCGGGAACTTTCACACCGCCTTAATTTAGATTGGGCGAAAGAAGTGAGCCTAAAAGAACT
Organism: Pelobium sp.; assembly: GCA_039918235.1. Lineage (GTDB taxonomy): Bacteria > Bacteroidota > Bacteroidia > Sphingobacteriales > Sphingobacteriaceae > Pseudopedobacter. The sequence continues at coordinate 2,090 of JBDSHZ010000083.1, read as the reverse complement.
AATAGAATTAGAGCTTAAAAAGCTTTTGAAGACAGATCTTTTTAAACTTGATGTTTCTTTGGTGGAGAATGAATTCGAAATTAAGAATGATTACAAAATATTAATTATCAGGTGTATTCAAGAGTGCATCCAAAATATCTTAAAGCATGCTAAAGCCACTACAATTCAATTTCATATGACCTCCTCGCCTCAGCTTTTAGAGATTATTATTTCTGATAATGGAGTAGGATTTGACACCAATGAAACAACACCTTCAGCAGGATTGAACAATATGTCTAACAGAATGAAAACAATTGGCGGAAGTTTTGAAGTGTATAGTGCTGTAGGATCAGGGACTTCCTGTAAATATTTAATTCTGAATACCATTACAGATAAAATTTAATTTCAATACGCCAAGCATTGATTATCTTTGCTGCTATGCTTCTGCTTACTTTTTTGGTCGCCATATTGGTCAATTTTATAGGTTATATTCCTTTAGGAAACATAAACCTCACCGCTATGCAAATTTCCATTAATAAAGGAATGAAGCAGGCACTTATCTTTATTACTTCTTTTGCGATTGTTGAAGGGATATTCACCTATATATTAATGCGCTTTGCAGCATGGTTTGCAGCAAAAAAAGAGTTGATAGATTGGTTAGGATGGATATTGGTTGGGGTTTTTTTGATAATGGGAGTATTGAGCTGGATAGAATCCTATAAAAAACAAAAGCATCATGAAAAGGATATAAAGAATAAAGACAGTATCAGAACCGGAATTCTCCTAGGTATTTTTAATCCAATGATTATTCCTTTCTGGATGATAGGTGGTACCTACCTGATTGCCAAGAATTGGATTACTACCAAAAGTATTGGTCTCGAATTATTTGCCTTAGGAGCATCAGTAGGTTCTTTTTTATGTCTTTACCTTTTTGCCCGATTTGCGCAATACATCCAAAACCGATTTACATTTAGCAACAAAATTATCAATCGGAGCATAGCGGTTATATTTTTTTGTTTGGTGATATTTCAAACCATTAAAGAACTTTATTTCTAATTTTCATGGTTGTTGTTAAAATTTAAATTCAGCAAAACGCTTGAAAATCATTAGATTGTAAATAAATAAGATTTGTATTTAAAAATAATATATGTTTAAACATCTATTTATATATTTGTAGAATAAATAAGAAATTCAATCTAAAAAATAATATCATGTCAAATCAAGGAAAATGGGCTTTAGACCCAATGCATTCAGAAGTACAGTTTAAAGTAAAACATTTGGTAATTTCTACAGTAACAGGAACTTTCAAAATTTTTGAAGGTGAAATGACTACAGAAACAGAAGATTTTAATGGCGCAAACATCCAATTTTCATTAGATGTTAATAGCATTGATACCAACCAGACGGATAGAGATAATCACTTAAAATCTGCTGAATTTTTTAATGCAGAAGTTTATCCTGCAATTAAATTCAAGTCTGATTCATTCACAAAAGATGGTGACGATTATCAATTAAAAGGAAATTTAACAGTAAAAGATGTTACTAAGCAAGTGGTATTAGATGTAGAATTTGGTGGAACAGCAACAGATTTTTACGGAAATGTTAAAGCCGGTTTTGAAGTAACAGGTAAAATTAACCGTAAAGAGTTCGGTTTAACTTGGGACGGTATAACAGAAGCTGGAAGTATTGTTGTTGGTGAAGATATTAAATTGGCCATCAACGTTCAGTTTGCTAAAGAAGCTTAGTTAGTTCATAGTAATTAGTTCATAACTTATGGACCATAATTTATAGCAATATATAGCTGGGAAAAATTCCCGGCTTTTTTTATGCTTAAAATGGCTTATGGTTAATAGTCCATGGTCAATAGTTATCAAGAGCTAGGAAAATTCCCTGGCTTTTTTCTATGCTTAAAATCTTTGCTCCTTGTTCTTTATTCTTATAGTCTTGCGTCTTTAATCCTTGCTCTTTTCTCCTTTGTCCCTTTCTTCTCCCTTTAAAAACTCCAAGTTCCAAATTTTTTCAGCCTTTCGGCCGATGAGCCAAAAAGAAGCCGCTAGTACGGCAAAGAAAAGCGCTTTATGCCAAGCATCCCAAAAATATTCAAAAAAGCG
>JBDSHZ010000082.1:0-16476 GCA_039918235.1 Pelobium sp. | reverse complement strand
GGTGGTAAATAAGGACCGTGTAGCCACAGCAAATCAGCAGCTGGTACAGGATAAATTTAGGGCGGGCATTATTTACGCGAAGGCCGCTATAGCGGATGTGACCCTAAAGGCTGCCTATGCGGCAGTGGCTACCGGTAACCAAACCGCCTTTAACCGGGCATTTATGGATTTTCACCAGGCCCCCAGTTTTGTTGGCGAACCAGACCTGAGCGCTTACAGCGGACAGGTAGGGGATGGGATACTGGTGAAGGTGACGGATGATTTTAGGGTGAGTGAAGTAAAGGTGAGGCTGGAAGATGCGGTAGGTACCTTATTGGAAGGTGGCGATGCGGTGATGCAGACGGACGGCCTTACGTGGGCTTACAGCGCCAGTACTGAACAGGCCACTATTGCTGGATTAAAGTTCCAATTTAAAGCTTACGACCTCCCAGGGAATGAGACGGTTAAAACCATCACTTTGTAGCAAGAAAGGGCGGTAAAAAACCGCCCTTTTATCAATTCAAACATCATGGAAAAGATCAGGATCATGAGGGTGGGCAAGGGGAAGAACAGTACCCTAAGCCACCTATATACGGGCAATAAATTCCTCTGTTTTTTATTGGAAGACCGGGTGGGCAGCGACAAGATTGCAGGGGTGACCTGCATTCCCGAAGGACATTACCAGCTAAAGCTGCATACCCAGGGACGGATGCACCAGCAGTACCTCAGCCGGTTTCCCACTTTGCATCAAGGGATGCTGGAGATTGCAGGCATCGAAAATTTCAGCGGTGTTTTCCTGCACATCGGCAATACGCATGAGGATACGCGGGGCTGCCCCTTAACCGGGCATTCCTGGAACAGGAACGGACAGGACTATGAAGTGCTGCAGTCGGCCTACAGCTACCAGTATGTGTACACTTTTTTAAAGTCGCTGGTTTTAAAAGGCGACTGTGAGGTGCTGGTGAGCAATTTTTACCTGGAAGGAGGGCTGGATTATGGAAATCAGCATTAGTTTGAGCCTGGTACTGGGGGCATTTTTATCGGTATTGCTGGGCGTGATCGCCTGGTTTATCCGGCAGCTGCATCAGGATTTTAGGCAGGTACAACAGCAGGTGAGCCTATTGCAACAAACGGCAAAGGTGATTCAGACAGAATCACGGTCGGCCTACGAGTTATTGAAGTTGCGCATCAATTTTCTGGATTGGAGAATTGGGGGGCAATCTTCAAATGTTGAACAATTTAAAACAGCAGATTATGAAAAAAGTAAATAAAACCCTGAGTGTAATGGAGCGTTTACAGTCGCCCACTCCCCGTTTTTTTAAAAAAGTGAAGAAGATAGGGCTGGTATTGAGCGGGATAGGCAGCGCCCTATTGGCGGCACCGGTAGGCATCCCGCTGCTGCTGAGCCAAATAGCAGGCTATGTGCTTACCGCAGGCGTAATTGCAACCGTAGTGGCCAGCACAGCCGTGGAGGAAAAAGCCATCAAATAGTACGGATTTAATGGAACAGCTGGGAAGCAGTTCAGGAATGTTCTTTGACCTATTGGAAATAAATTCAGGCCTGATTGGCTTCATTCACGTGATGCCCAACCGAAGACGGTTGGGCTAAGCGAAGACTAATCACCTGGTTGTGTGGCCTCACAGAACGAGGTGATTAGCATAGTCTGTGCAGCCACAGACCATATCATTAGATTGGATGAACATCGAAAGGGGGTGATTTCATTTAGAAACCACCCCCTTTTAAATCCAAAAAATATCATTGCTAAATGCGCATGCTTGAGTTTTAGTTATTCATCATTTTAATAAAAGTTGCCAGTTTAGCTTTCATCTCTCTTCTATCTACAATAAAATCAAGGAAACCATGCTCCAATACAAATTCAGAGGTTTGAAATCCTTTCGGTAAATCTTTTTTGATGGTTTCTTTAATTACCCTTGGCCCGGCAAAGCCAATTAACGCACCAGGTTCCGCAATGTTAATGTCACCTAGCATGGCATAAGAAGCAGTTACTCCTCCCGTGGTAGGGTCTGTTAATAATGAAATGTAAGGGATTTTAGCCTGAGCTAATAAAGCCAGCTTAGCGGAAGTTTTGGCCATCTGCATTAATGAAAAGGCCGCTTCCATCATCCGGGCACCGCCAGATTTGGAAATCATTAAAAAAGGAATCTTATGTTTAATACTGTAATCAATGGAACGGGCTATTTTTTCGCCTACCACTGAGCCCATAGATCCGCCTATGAAATTGAAATCCATACAAGCGATCACTAATTCCTGTTCTTCTATTTTGCCATGCGCTGCTCTGATGGCATCTTTTAAACCGGTTTTTTTATAGCTCTCTGCCAATCTATCGGTATAAGTTTTAGAATCAGTAAAATTTAATGGATCGCCAGAAGTTAAATTTGAGAACAGTTCAACAAACGTATTGTTATCAAATAAGACCTCAAAATATTCTTTAGAACCAATCCTTAAATGATAATTGCAATAATGGCAAACGTATTTATTTTCAACTTGTTCTGTATAGTGGAGTGCTTTTTTACAATTCGGGCATTTATTCCAAACTCCATCTGGGGCTTCTTTTTTTTCCTCAGTTAAAGTTGAAATTCCTTTTGTGTTTCTTTTAAACCAAGCCATATTTTTTAATAGTGTGTTTGCAAAGAAACAAAATTTTGATGAATTGTTAACAATAGCAAATGTCACATTCTAAAAGGAACAAATTAGAGATGAATTCACAGATAATTCAACATATCTCATTCATTCATCTAAGGTTAAATATTTTTTTTTAACTTCGAAACCAATAAATATGGAGTTAAAATGAGTTTAAAAGATTTTAAAGGAGTCATCACAGGAGATCAGGTTCAGGAATTATTTGAACAAGCAAAAATTCACCAATTTGCTTTACCTGCTGTAAATATTATTGGAACAAATTCCATTAATGCGGTAATGGAAACAGCAAAAGCTGTTAATTCTCCAGTTATTGTACAATTATCTAACGGTGGAGCGCAGTTTTATGCTGGTAAGTCATTAAAAAACGATGATTTACAAGCCTGTATATTAGGAGGAATCTCCGCAGCGCAACATGTTCATTTAGTAGCTGAGCATTATGGAGTAGGGGTGATTTTACATACCGATCATTGTGCTAAAAAATTATTGCCTTGGCTAGACGGATTGTTGGATGCCGGAGAGAAATTTTACGCACAGCATGGTAAACCACTTTTTTCTTCCCACATGATTGATCTTTCTGAAGAATCAATTGAAGAAAACATTGAGATTTGTAAGGAATATCTTGCCCGTATGAGCAAAATTGGAATGACTTTAGAAATTGAATTGGGCGTAACTGGTGGAGAAGAAGACGGAGTAGATAATTCTGACGTAGATTCTTCTAAACTTTATACCCAACCAGAAGAAGTTTCTTATGCTTATGAAGAACTGAGCAAAATCAGTCCGAAATTTACCATTGCAGCGGCTTTTGGCAACGTACATGGAGTTTATAAGCCCGGTAATGTGAAACTACAACCTGTTATTTTGCATAATTCACAGATTTATGTGAAAGAGAAATTCAACTTATCAGCCGAAAAACCCATCAATTTTGTTTTCCACGGTGGTTCAGGTTCTTCACAGGAAGAGATTAGAGAAGCCATTTCTTACGGAGCGATTAAAATGAATATTGATACTGATATGCAATGGGCATTTTGGGAGGGTATTTTAAATTACTATAAAGTTAATGAAGGTTATCTTCAAGCTCAAATTGGTAATCCTTCAGGTGATGATTCTCCAAATAAAAAATACTACGATCCAAGAGTTTGGTTGAGAAAAGGAGAAGATCAGTTTGTGAAAAGACTGACTGCTGCATTTGAAGACTTAAACTGTATAGACGTAAATAGTAAACTATAACAGTAGAATTTATAAAACAGAGGAAGCCACTTGAAGTGGCTTTCTCTGTTTATCCTTCCTATTTTTCTTTATCCAATAGGCCATATTTAGCGTTCATTTCCTTTCCTTAAAATTAGTATTAGCTTTTTAAGAGGTCGAAAAAATGAATTATTGATATAATTGGGTGATTTGAAACCTGTAATTTTATCAAAATGATATTAGTTGCTTTTGTTTGATGAATTCATGCTAATTAAATTATATTTGAAAAATCACGTTAAACCCTATTCTTTGCAAGGTTTTTTTAAGAAATGACTCAAATTATAAGCGATATACAAGATAAGTATGAAGTAATAGTTGGCTTAGAAGTGCATGTTCAATTGTCTACTGCTTCTAAAGCTTTTTGTTCCGATTCGGCCAGTTTCGGAAATCAACCTAACCAAAATATCAGTTCAGTTTCTTTGGGTTTGCCCGGTGCTTTACCGTTATGTAACGAGCAATCTATCAGGTACGCTACCAAGTTGGGCTTAGCCATGAACTGTAAAATCAACCAGCATAATTTTTTCGATCGTAAAAATTATTTTTATGCGGATTTGCCAAAGGGTTATCAAATTACACAGGATAATCAACCTATCTGCGTTGGTGGAAGTTTAAAAATAAGATTAGAAGACGGGACAGAAAAAGAAATTATCCTGAACCGTATCCACATGGAAGAAGATGCCGGGAAAAGTATCCATGATGTAGATGCACATTATTCTTTAATTGATTTGAACAGGGCAGGAGTACCTTTATTGGAAGTAGTGACCGAGCCTATGATTTCTTCTGGCGAGGAAGCTGCCGCTTACCTTGCTGAGCTTAGAAAATTAGTGAAATACCTGGGGATTTGCGATGGTAATATGGAGGAAGGCTCCATGCGTTGTGATGCAAATATTTCTATCCGTTTAAAAGGAGATCAAAAATTAGGAAACCGTTGTGAGGTGAAGAACCTTAACTCCATGAAAAATGTGCAGAAAGCCATTGAACATGAAGTAAAAAGGCAGATTAAATTAGTTGAAAAAGGAGAAGTGATTGCTCAGAATACCCTGAATTTTGATGCCGTTACCGGAAATACCAGTCCGCTAAGGTCTAAGGAAATGGCCAACGATTACCGTTATTTCCCCGAACCAGATTTGTTGCCTTTGATTTTGTCTGATGAATTTTTGGAAGAAATCAAAAATGAAATGCCTGCTTTGCCTGAAGCGCTATATCAGCAATTTACAGGGAAAATGGGTTTATCGTCTTATGACGCATTGGTGTTAACTGCTGAAAAAAGCATGGCCGACTATTTTATGGACACTTCTGCTCATACTGCTCATTATAAAACAGTTTCTAATTGGATGATGGGAGCCATCAAATCTTACCTGAACGAACATCAGTTGGGTTTTGAGGATTTCAAAGTTCCCGCTCAAGAAATTGCTTCAATGATCAATTTAATAGAAAGCGGAAGCATCAATCATCACCAAGCGAAGGATAAAGTTTTTACTCATCTGCTACAAAATCCAAACAAAAAAGTTTCGGAATTGGTTAAAGAGCAAGATTTGATGGCAAAAGAAAATAAAGATGAACTTTCTGATTTTGTAGCTAAAGCCATTGAGAAATTCCCTGATAAGGTTAAGGAATACCATAATGGTAAAAAGGGAGTTATAGGTTTGTTTATGGGTGAAGTGATGAAATTGTCTCAGGGAAAGATAGATCCCAAAAAAACCAATCAGTTATTAATAGAAAAAATAGAAAGTTTAAGATGAGAAAGATTAGTGTGCTGGCTTTTTTAACCCTAGCCATTTTGTTAAATGCTTGTAAAAGCAAAACAGAGTTTGTGATCAACGGTTCGGTAAGTCATATTGGCGATAACAAAAAGATATACCTTTATCAGGCTGATAATCAAGGACAGATGATCCCTATTGATTCTACTTTCTTTAATGAAGACCAGAAATTTGTAATGAAGGGCAAATCAGAAAATCCGGAATTCTATCAATTATTGATTGGGCAACGTTCCTATTTAGTGATTGCAGAAAATGGAAATGAGATTGAATTTACTGCTGATTTAACAGATCCTGGATCTAATTATGAACTAAAAGGTTCTGAAGAATCAGAAAAAATCACAGAATACAATAAAATCACTGCTGATTACAGTAGTAAAACAGGGCAGTTGGCCGAGAAATATAGTGGGATGATCACCAAAAATCAGGACCAGAAAGATGCTATTATTGCCGAATTCAATTCCAAATCTGCCGAACTTTCTAAACCTTTTATGGAAAAGTCTTATGATTTTATTGAAAAAAACAAGAAATCATTAACATCTTTCTTTGCTGCTAATTTGATGTATGGAATGGGATCTAGTGATTATGAACTCAAACTAATTGAATACAGCAGAGAGGCACACAAAAATTTCCCCAATAATTTTGCGGTTTCCAGTTTTGCAAAGCAGCTAGAAGTGGCAGAGAAAGTAGCCGTTGGTGCTGTTGCACCAGAAATTATTGCATCTACACCAGAGGGAAAAACAATTAAGCTTTCAGATTTTAAAGGTAAATATGTGCTGGTTGATTTTTGGGCTTCTTGGTGTGCACCTTGTCGCCAGGAAAATCCAAATATTGTAAAGCAGTACAATTTATTCAAAAATAAGAATTTCGCCATACTTGGCTTCTCATTAGATGATGATAAAGAGGCTTGGATAAAAGCAATTCAGAACGATCATTTAAACTGGGATCATGTTTCTGAGCTCAAGCAATGGGATTCCCCAACTGCCGGCCTTTATAATGTAAGTGCTATCCCAGCTTCTTTCTTAATCAGTCCAGAAGGTAAAATAATCGCTAAAAACTTAAGAGGAGCAGACTTAAATAAATTTTTAAGTCAGAACCTGAATTAAGACTCCTAATTTTTTTATTTCCATCAACAAATAATTAATTCTATTTTGCATGTAAACTAATTGAATGTTAAGGTATTGTAAACCTTAACAATAAGTTAATATACAGTTAATCATTTCAAGCATAAAACGCTCTAAATTCGTAACAAAGAAAAAATGATGAACACCAGCAAGCCTAAGATTCTAATTGTAGATGATGAACCAGATATTCTGGAACTCATTGAGTATAATTTAAAAAAAGAAGGTTATCAAGTTTATACCGCTAGTAACGGTCAGGAAGCCATTCAGCAGGCCAGAAAATCACTTCCCGATTTAATTATTTTAGACATTATGATGCCTAAGATGGACGGAATAGAAGCCTGTAGGATTCTGAGGGCAATGCCTGAGTTTAAAAATACTTTTATGGTTTTTTTAACTGCAAGGAGTGAAGAATATTCTGAGATTGCCGGTTTTAACGTAGGTGCTGATGATTACATCGCAAAACCTATCAAGCCAAGGGCTTTAATCAGTAGAATAAATGCCATTCTTAGGAGGAATACTCAAAACGAGGAAGAGGTAGAAAATAAAATCGAAATAGGTGATTTGGTAATTGATAGAGAAGCATTTTTAGTATTTCAAGGCGGTCAAAAAGTTGTTTTGGCTAAAAAGGAATTCGAATTACTTTATTTATTGGCATCAAAGCCCGGTAAAGTTTACACGAGAGAAGTCATTCTGAAAAATATTTGGGAAGATTCCGTAGTGGTGACCAACAGAACCATAGATGTTCATATCAGAAAACTGAGGGAAAAATTAGGCGACACGTATGTCACTACGGTTAAAGGTGTAGGCTATAAGTTTGAGCTATAATCAAAATCCATCTCCAACGGTTTTATTCTTTGGAGTTGTGCTTAGGGTTTCCATTTTATGATTTGACTTAGCATAGTAGCTCATGTTGCTCCATGCTCATGAAAGCTTAATTGATTCTTGCTTTGCAAATCTTATGATTAAGCCTATCTTTGCACCTCATGAAAATTCCCAAACTTCAAGATCTCCTAATTTACGAGGATAAGCATGTTATTGTAGTGAATAAACCTCCGTTCATCAGTTCTTTAGATGAAAGAGAAGGAGGCGAAATCAATATTCTGCGCTTAGCAAAGCAATACCACGAAGATGCACAGATCTGTCACCGTTTAGATAAAGAAACTTCAGGCGCAATGATTATTGCAAAAGACCCTGAAACCTACCGTTTTATTTCTATGCAGTTTGAGCACCGCAAGGTGAAAAAAGTATACCATGCCATTGTAGAAGGCACACATGTTTTTAATGATTTATTGGTTGATTTGCCTATCCTGAATGCTGGAAAAGGAAATGTAATGATCAGCAGGGGTGAAGGTAAAAAAGCAGATACCTATTTTAAATCGCTTAATTACTTTAAACATTACACCTTAATCGAGGCTAGACCTGTTACGGGAAGAATGCACCAGATCAGGATTCACTTAGCTACTCAAAGGGCATCTATTGCCGGAGATGATATGTACGGAGGTGGATTAGTTTATCTTTCTAAAATCAAGCGGAATTACCGTTTAAGTAAAAATGAGGAAGAACAGCCTATCATGAAACGCTTTGCTTTGCATTCCCGAGAGGTCACTTTTAAAATATCAGAAACAGAACAAAAGACTTTTACCGCAGATTATCCTAAAGATTTTGCAGTTTTATTAAAGCTTTTGGAGAAGAATGATGCCTAAAACAAGGTATTATTTATTTTCTGTGCTGATTTAAAAGACTCAATAATTCTTTTAAAGATGATGAAATAAGATTCAACATCACTGAAACTTTGTTTTTTTACACCGATAAAATTATTCAATCACTTTTTTACTTAACCTGCTTTTGACTACCGCATAAATAGCAGGAAAAATGGTGAAAGCAATAATTCCCAAAATAATTAAAGAAAAGTTCTTTTTAAAGAAAGGAAAATTACCTAAAAAGTAACCTGCAAAAAGAAAGGATAAAATCCAGATGGTGCCACCTACAATATTATAAAGGTTATACCTTGTGCGGGCCAGTTTACCAATACCCGCTACAAAAGGAACTATGGTTCTTAAAATGGGTAAAAACCTGCCAATGATAATGGCCTTAGCACCATGTTTATCAAAAAATTCTTGAGTTTGGATATAATATTCCAGTTTTAAAATTTTATTCTCAGGTTTAAATACCCTAGCACCTAAAACCCTTCCCATTTCATAATTGACAATATTCCCCAATATGGCTGCAGTAACGAGGAGCAAAGCCAACAAGTAAACGTTTAAACCAGTATTACCAACTGCTATTAAAGCACCCGCTGCAATTAACAAAGAATCCCCAGGTAAAAATGGGGTAACTACAAAGCCAGTTTCGGCAAAAATGATGATGAATAGGATCAGATAGGTCCAAACCTGATAATCTTTAATGATTTCACTTAAATGAACATCAATATGCAGTATAAAATCAATGATGCTTTGAATAACTTCCATGCTGATTATTTTGCATCAAAAATAGAAATATGAATGAGATTGTAGCAATTAAACTGAAAGCAAATTTTATTAATAACTAATAATAAGTATGGCGAATAGAGGCGATAATGTCACTTTCGCTTCAGCTTCTATCTTCGTTCGGTACCTATTCGCTCATCTTACGTCTTAAAACGTAAGATGAGCGAACACTAACAGAACCACTTACTACCTAATACCCTATAGCTAGTGATGCTATTTTACAATATTTCGCGAGGAGCAGATGAAATAATTTAAACTTTATTTTTTTAGAATTTCTGATGATGTTCAGTAGCTTAAAGGCTTGATTGTTAATCAATATTTATCTAAAAAAAAATAAAATAATAGGGGTTCACACTTAGCGCATTGAGAAAAATTAACGTAAAATATATTATAATTGAATAGGATTTCCATTACATACCATCATTTTACTTAATTTAGCCGAAAACACCGCGTTTTAAACACATTTAATAATATGATAGAAGTAAATTTATATTACCCACTTTGGAAAAGATATTTGCCTGTATTTGCAATACAACTCAAAAAGGCAATATCGGAAGAACAAGAAATAAACTTTACAAGATCAGATTTCCATAGTTTGGGCAATAGAAATAAATCAGATTATGGCTTTAGTTTAGAGCTAGAAAATGGTAAAGTAAAAAACAATATTTCAGGCTCGGCAGTAGCAAGAGATTTATATGATGTTTTAATGAGCAATGATAAAGTAAAGGAGTTGTTGCAGGGCCAACATTTCAAGCTGAGTTTGGGTAAAGCATACATTCTAAAAATAGTAAACATACCAGCTGTTCCAAAAGTTTCACCTGTAGAAGGTGAGGTGACGGATGAATTGGAAGATTAAGGCTTGTAACGGAAAACATTGTTATTTATAACAAGTTAGGGATTAAGATTTTAAGTGGCTATTTATTTCTTTTTATCCTTATCCAGCACCGTAAATAACTGCGTTAAACGGTTTCCTTTATCATCTACCAACGTCAATGTATGTTTTCCTGCTATTGGCGATACCGCAAGCTGGTGAAAATCTATGGTGGTAGCTATATAATTGTTGTCAATAGACCAGTAGATTTTGCTTTTCTGGTTTCGGTGTGCGGCATTAAAGATGACCTGCCCACGTTGGCCGTCGATTTCTAAGGGAATATAAACCGCAGCATTATTCTTTGGGTAAATGAGTTCCATAGGTTTGTAATTGTCCTGCTCCTCGGCACAGCGTGGACTAAAAGGAGGGAGGCTTTTGTAATCGCGGTTGCGTACTTTGTAATAATACTCCATAGAAGGCGGCAATATAAACCAGTTTATATGCACCATCTGTTCGGGAGAAATACAGGCAGAGGTTACCTGAAATGTTTCTTCCTGATTTAAATGTACCAATTGATGATAAGGACAGATTGCTGTTTTAGAAGCGGTGACAGGCATATATTGGATCAAACTATCGCAATATTCGCCAGCCCGATAACCGCTTTCTTTGCATACTGCAGTTTTGATTAAGTTTTTGTAAGGAGCTTTAAAATCCGGACTTGAAGGCAGGAGGTCAAAAATATCGAACAGTATTGGTGCTGCAGTTTGGATTCCGGTTAAATTTGGCCTGCCTTCCCCATCCGCATTGCCTACCCAAACACATACTACGTAGCCACTGTTTAAACCTATCGCCCAGCCATCCCTAAAACCAAAACTGGTACCTGTTTTCCAAGAAATTTTCTTTGAGGAAGAGAATTGCTCCCAAAGCAGTTCTTCACCGGGGCGCATCACTTCCTGCATGGCCAGAAAAGTATAGAACAAGGAACCATAATCTGTTACAGAAGATTGCTCTAAACGGGTTTCCTTTTTTTCTTTTTGCCGGATGTAGGTAGGTGGGTGAAAATCTGCCGAATTGTATTGCTTTGGATGCTGTTTATAATGATTTAGGGAACGAGCCATACTGGCATAGGTACCTGCCAGCTCCCACATGCTCACCTCACAGCCGCCTAAAATCATGGATAAGCCATAAAAATCAGCGGGATTGTTGAGGGTGTTGATGCCCACCTTCTTCAATTGACTATAAAAGCGTTCGTATTTATATTGCTGTAGCATTTTTACAGCCGGAATATTTAGCGAACGGCTGAGTGCTTTGGATGCCGGAACAGCACCATCATAACCTAAATCGTAATTCTGTGGCGTGTATCCGCCAATCTGAGTGGGGATATCTGGAACTAGGGTGTTGGGCAATATAAAACCATCGGTCAGCATACTGGCATATAAAAGAGGTTTTAAAGTACTCCCAGGACTTCTTAAGGCTTTGATCATATCCACATAACTTTCCATCTCAGGATCAGATGGTTCGTAAACATTGCCTACATAAGCCAAAGTGTTCCCGCTCTCCACATCTAATACCAAAGCAGCGGCATTGTTGATGCCATTGGCTTTAAACTGTTGATGGTATCTTTTTAATAAACGGGCTACGTTGAGCTGTAAATCTGCTTTAAGGGTGGTTCTCAAACGTGTGCTTTTGGCATCGAGCAGCTTAAAATCTTCTTGGAAACGGTTTAAAAGATGCGGTGCATTTTGTGGAAGCGAAATCGGTTCATCTGGAATCGTTTCCAGTTTTGCCAGTTTGCAAGTATTTTCATCTATCATCTTTTCTTCCCTTAACTGATCCAAGAGCAGATTCCTTTTACGGAGTAAAGTCTTCCGGTTTTTACCAGGATGTACCAATGATGGTGCATTGGGCAACACCGCTAAAGTTGCGGTTTCCGCCCAAGATAAAGTTTGTGGTGGCCGACCAAAATAACGCCAAGACGCAGCATCCAAACCCACTACATTACTTCCGAAAGGAGCATTGGCAGCATACAGCGCTAAAATTTCCTGCTTAGAATAGGAACATTCCATCCTGCTGGCCATGATCATTTCCAGTATTTTTTGTCCAAAAGTTCTTTTTTTATTCCGGCTTAAGCGGATGACCTGCATGGTTAAAGTGCTGCCACCGCTCACCACCCTACGGCTTTTGATGTTCTGGACAATTGCCCTTCCGAAAGCAATTGGATCCACACCCAAGTGATATAAAAAACGCTTATCCTCAAAAGTGGTGATGCATTTTATAAATTTATCAGGAACGCTGTCATGTAAAGGAAAGCGCCATTGCCCGTCTTTGGCTATTGCAGCGCTCAGCAATTCTCCTTGATCACCTTCAATAACATAGGAAGTAGGGGAATTAAACAGCGGTTTAGGCAGTGAGAACCAAAACAGCAAAAACACAATCGAGAGTCCCACACTCCAAGCAATGGTTTTTGGCGAATTGAATTTTGGCTGTAGCATTTACGAAGCTAATTCTTTCTACAAAAATTAGTGTCGTATTGCTATTGATTTTTTTAACAAGATTTAGGTTTTGGGCAATCCTTACCTTGATTCTGTTCTGAAATGTATTATTTCTACATTATTCAGGTTTTTTAAAAACTTATCATCATTTTTAGAAATTAATGTCTTAAAAAATATGGTCAATCGCAGGAAATTCATCATCAAAAGTTCTTTAGGAGTTTCTGGAGTTTTGCTCCATTCAAAATTATTGGCTAAACCTTTAAATAGCGCAAAGGTATTACCCATTGTGATCTCTACTTGGGATTTTGGCATAGCAGCAAACAAGGCAGCATGGGATGTTTTATCAAAAGGAGGTAAAGCGATAGATGCGATTGAGGCTGGAGGAAGAGTACCGGAGGCTGACGTGAACAACAGAAGTGTTGGTTCATCTGGTTACCCAGATAGAGACGGCTATGTCACTTTGGATGCCTGTATCATGGATGAGATGGGGAATTGCGGTGCTGTAGCCGCTATGGAATATATAGATCATCCAATTTCTGTTGCCCGATTGGTGATGGAGAAAACCCCACATGTGTTATTGGTAGGTGCAGGTGCCACACAGTTTGCATTGGCAAATGGCTTTGAGAAGAAAGAGCTGCTCACACCGGAATCTGAAAAGGCTTGGAAGCAATGGTTGATAAAGTCAGAATATAAACCTGAGATCAATATAGAAAATGAGCATTTCTCTCCAAATAAATTACCAGGCAACCAATTTAATCATGATACGTTAGGGATATTGGCTATGGACAAAGCAGGAAATATATGCGGAGGCTGTACCACCAGCGGCATGGCTTACAAAATGCATGGCAGGGTAGGTGATAGCCCCGTTATTGGAGCAGGTTTATACATAGATAATGAAGTAGGCGGAGCTACTGCTACCGGAGTGGGAGAAGAAGTGATGCGTAATGTTGGAAGCTTTTTAGTGGTGGAATTGATGCGTCAGGGATACAGTCCTGAAGATGCCTGCAAGGAAGCTGTACAAAGGATCATTAATAAAAAGCCTGTGAAAGCGAGAACATTACAAGTGGGTTTTCTCGCAATGAATAAAAATGGGGAATATGGCAGTTATGCCATTCAGAAAGGTTTTTCCTATGCAGTTTGTACTCAAGAAAAGCAGGATTTGTTGGTTAAGGGAAACAGCATATTTTAATAGTAACTGTTATTTTTCTAAAATTATAGCCAAGAATTCACAAATAATTACTAGTCGTTGTTAGAAATTATAGCTTAGCCTCATCAAATTAAAATCTTAACTTTTTAATCTGATACTTGCTTGGTCTTTAATATTATTAACGATAATTCTAATTTTCAGAAACCACTTTCCCTTTTGGCTTCTGAAAGCTATAAATTAGGTATACTAAAGCAGGCAGAATAAAAATACTGCCAATGAGCAAAGCCCAAGCCAAAGCATTAATGGTTTTTTCATTTCCTTGTTCTTCCAATAGGGAAAGGGAGCCTCCATTTTTGAGGAGAATGATATTTGGATAATGTTTCCACGTGGTGATCAATAAAATCATGGTAATTTGAAAACCTGCCAATAATCTCATCATATTGGTGCTCTCTGTATTCCAGATCAGCCATAAAATCCCTACCGAAATGGTAGCTAAAGTAAATGCGGTAATTCCTACTGGATTGCCAAATACCCATTCCGTCAATGGAATTTTTTCATACAATGAAGCCAGAAAAACCAAAGCTCCTGCTGATACGGCTGCAATATTAAAAGTCTTTGCCTTACGGATAAATCTTTTCTTCTCCTTTTCGTCCTGAGTTTCCCCAATAATGAATACCGCAGCCAGAAAACCGCATATGGCTACCGTAAACAAACCAACAGCAAAGGAAAAGAGATTCACCCAGCTAAAAATATAAGCATCTAAGAAGTTATTAGCATTTGGATCAATTCTTCTGGAAACGGTGCTTCCGGCGATAATTCCTAAGAAAAGTGGCGTGATAAAACTGGAATACACAAATATCTTATTATAAACATTTTGCATTTCATCTTTTACTGCATCATAATGTCTAAAAGTAAACGCCGTTCCTCTGGCAATAATCCCCATCAACATCAGCAGAAGTGGAATGTGCATGTAGGTAGACATGGTGGTATAGATACTGGGAAAACCAACAAATAAAATCACAATGGTAATGATGAGCCACATGTGGTTGGCTTCCCAAACCGGTCCGATTGCCCTGTACATGGTTTTACGGGTTTTGTCCTTGTTTTGATAGGAGGTAAATAGCTCCAAAATGCCGGCCCCAAAATCTGCACCTCCCAAGAGTAGGTAAAGCAAAATGGCGGCCCATAAAAAAATCATGACTACGTAAAGCATAGCTTATAATTTAACGTCTGTTGGAATATCATATAATTTAGGCACCATTTTAATTTGTCGGTACAGCATAAAGGTGACAATTACGGATAGCGAAACATATACTGCTGTAAATAAATAGAAGGAATAGGCAATGCCGGGCATAGGCGTAACGGCATCAGCGGTACGCATCACCCCATTGATGATCCAAGGTTGCCTTCCAACTTCCGTCACTGTCCAGCCAGCTTCTACTGCAATAAACCCTAAAGGAGTTGCGATAACAAAAAGCCGGAGTAACCATTTTTGCTGTAGCCAGCTTTTCTTTTTCCAGAGTGCAATAAAATAAGCGACAGCAATCCCCATCATCATCATCCCTAAACCTACCATGATCTGAAATGCATAATGGGTAATGGCAATTGGAGGTTGGTTTTCTTTAGGGATCTGATCTAAACCTTTCACTTCCGCATTAAAATCATTATGAATCATAAAACTTAATACGCCTGGAAGCTTAATGGCGTAATCCACTTTTTCATTCTCCACATCAGGAATGCCACCGATAATTAATGGGGCACTTTTCTCGGTATGGAAATGTGCTTCCATAGCGGCCAGCTTTGCAGGCTGACTCTTTGCTACGAATTTGGCCGAGATATCGCCACTTAAAGGTTGAATAACCGCGGCAATTGTCCCGAAGATGGCTGCTATTTTAAAAGAACGGGTATGAAATAGTATATTCTGTTTTCTTAAAATCATTAAGGCATGAATTCCTGCAACTGCAAATCCAGTAGCTGCAAATGCAGCGATACTCATATGTAAAGCCTGAGAGAACCAGGCATCGTTAAACATGGCTTTTATAGGATCGATGTTGAGGTATTCACCGTTTACAAAGTCAAATCCTGCCGGTGCATTCATCCAAGCATTGGCTGCAACTACCAAAATACCAGATAATAAACCACTTACACCCACTACCACTCCAGTAAACCAATGAAACCATTTGTTAAACCGGTCCCATCCGTAAAGGTAAAAGCCTAAGGCAATGGCTTCAATGAAGAAAGCAGTTCCTTCTAAAGAAAATGGCATCCCGAAAATTGGTCCGGCATGTTCCATAAACTTTGGCCATAACAAACCTAGCTCGAAGGAAAGCACCGTTCCAGAAACTGCTCCCGTAGCAAAAAAAATGGCTACGCCTTTACTCCAAGCCTTGGTGATGTTACGGTACATCGGGTCTTTGGTGCGTAAATAAATGTAATGTGACACCGCCATAAAGAAAGGCATCACCATGCCGATGCAAGAAAATATGATGTGGAAACCCAGCGATAGGGCCATTTGGGATCGGGCTGCTATAAAATCATCCATTTGCGATTTTTTTGTTAACACAAAATTACACAATCAAAAATAAGATCGCTAACATTCAAAGCTTTGTATTTAATTTATAGCGATTCTGAATTGAAAATAATCATTGCTTTAAACATAATTGGCATAAGAGAAACTAATTAGTAAGTCTTCAAACAATTATACTATTTTGAAAACTGTTAAAGCGGTTATTGAAGAAATTTAAATATAGCCCATGGTTTAAACCATGGGCTA
>JBDSHZ010000081.1:0-10324 GCA_039918235.1 Pelobium sp. | reverse complement strand
TGCAAATCACTCTGTGCCATTTTTGTATTGAGGTAGTTTAAAAACTTATTTTGGTAAGTTCTAGTCGCAGAAACTTCCGATTCGTTATAGGCGATTTTAAGCAATAATAATATAGAAATTAAGAGGTAACAAACAGGGAGCGGAATCATGATAATTTCAACGCCGTTGCCTCCATCACTGCCCGACAATTGCAAAATAACTACAAAGCTGATGACCATCCCAATAATTAAAAACACCAATGCCAGCACAAATAATAGTGGCGGTAATCGGTTTCCTTTTAACCAAATTGCAATGCTTGCCCAAATAGAAAATCCAAAAAAAACCAATAGCGTTAAGACATGTTTAGATGCAAATGGATTATACCCGTCGTCTACAATATCAATCGCAGTGTAATATTGGGCACTGCTCATCATCCAGCCACAAACAAATCCAAACAAGGAAAGCACAAAAAAAGTAATCATAGAAAACTCTACTATTCTTGTTTTCTGATTTAAGTGAGTTCTGAATTTCTTAAATACAAAATAGCCCAAAACAGGAACTAACAAAAGGAGAATTAATATAGGTGCCATAATTTATTTCTAGTTTATTTTTCGTGTTGAATACATTAACCTGCCATATCCACTCGTATTAAGATTAGCTTTTTGCCATTCATAATTTTAAAATGATAAATGATGTTATGCTCGCCTTCGCTCACATAATTGCCATCAGGATACTTTGCGTTATTTCCAATAGACATATTCAGCATGAGTGTTTTTTCATCTTCATTGTAATCGGCGTATAATTTATAAATGAGGTCCTTATCTCCAAATAATTTAGTTTCGGTCGAATGCTTTGCAACCAGCTGTTCTGATTTTATCTTTAGAATGGCTGTGGTAAATCGTTCATCGAAAACCTTTTTATGGTATTTTTCTAAATCGGCCTCATAAAATAATTGAGGATCTTTGAAGTGCTTTTTTCTGACAATCCAATCTGCGTCAGAAATTGCACAAAGACCTATGATTGTATGTCCTTTATCTTCAAAAGGAAAACTGAAATACGTTTTCAATTGTGGCACATCATTATTGTAAATCGCCATACGGAAATTCCTGAAATCATCTATCCAAGTTTTCACTTCTACGTACTTTGAATCGCTACTTGCTGTGTTTTTTTCTACGCTATTATTGCTTTCAATGTCAATAGAATCGTTGTTGACAATCTCCCTATTTTTAGGTTGTGCTGTCGATTTCTTGTCCGTTTTTCCATTACAGCCAAAGAAGCATAAAATGATAACCAACATTGCGTTTAAAAGATTTTTCATATTGATGTCTGTTGGAGTTTAATCGTTTTCATTTTAAAAAGTCGTTCTCTTTTTAGTTTTAATTTCAAAAACCAAATCAGCGTTTGGTACTTGCTCAAAATATTTATCATCACGGTATGATACATTTTTTTATTTTTTTAGGGTAAAAGTAATTTATTAATTAAACCTTCATCAGTAAAAATAGTCAAGAGTTTTTATTGTATTTTATTTAATGCTTATTCGTTAAAGTTTAACTAACATTTGTTATAAATAGCAACTTATTCGTTTCTTAAAGTTAATTTGCTTTAGCTGAATTGAAACAGCACATTAGCTTTCTTTGTATAAAGATAGAGCGTTAGAGTAATAATGAATCTAAAAATAGAAAAACAAACCAGTCCATAAAATAAGTGTGTTTATTGACTTTGATCGCATCAAATTGAAATATTATTTACAATAAAATGACATAAATAAATATTTGTGATGACAACTTTATTAAAGCTTAATTTACTTTTACAAAAAAAATGAGAGCTAAAATATTATCCTTTTCAATATTTTTATTTCTGTTGTTGGTGACTTTTTTATCTACCCACTCTGGAGAAGTTTTTATTAAAAATTCTATTGACAGTAAAATCAACACCCAGCTTTCTATCAGCTTAATCAAAAATCAAAAGCCAGATATCTCTATCTTAAAAAATCATATTTTATCAAACGATGATGATATCATCAGTTTAGAAAACGACGACGACGATTTTGTTTTTACTGGTAAACATTTTTTACCAACACGTTACTTAACAGCTATTTTTGCAAACGATTTTATATTATTCGCAACCCCAGCAAAAATAAAACTCCCTGTTTGTAATCATTTCTCAGAAAGTTCATCTCCTAAATACCTTGTACAACAAGTATTTAGAATCTGATTCCTCATTTAGAAATATTTATCAAATTCAATACATTCAAAGTTTAAACAATTGATTGTTTGATTGATATAATTTCCTGCAACCTCAAAAAATCACCCTTTACATTCTAAAATATCATTTAAAAATGAAGAAAGTTTTCATGCTTGCACTTTCGTGTGCATTGCTATTACAAATTGGCTGTACGCCTAAAAATCAAGTAAAAGAAGAAGAGACAGAATACTCCGTTACCAGTCCTTTAAAAATGGATACTTCTGCTACTAAAGAGTATGTTTCTCAAATAAAATCCATTCGTAATATCGAATTAAGAGCACAAGAAAAAGGTTACCTACAAAAAATTTATGTAGATGAAGGACAGTCTGTAAAAGCTGGGCAGTTATTATTTAAGATTATGCCAACCATGTATCAATCTGAGCTTTTAAAGGCACAAGCAGAAGAAAAAGCTGCACAAATAGATTTACAAAACACCAAAACCTTATCAGATAAGAACATTGTCTCTAAAAATGAATATGCCATGGCGCAATCTAAATTAGAAGAAGCTAAAGCCGAGGTAAATGTTGCAAAATTACATTTGTCATTCACCGATATTAAAGCTGCTTTTGATGGTACAATTGATAGGATCCCTTTAAAATTGGGAAGCTTAGTTGATGAAGGCGATTTACTCACTACACTATCTGATAATACACAGATGTATGCGTATTTCAATGTTTCAGAACCTGAATATTTAAACTACCAAGAAGATGTTGCCGATAGAGGAAGCAAGAAAGTAGGTTTAATTTTAGCTAATAATCAGCCTTTAAAATACAAAGGTGTTGTAGAAACTATTGAAGGTCAATTTGATAGTGAGACTGGAAACATCGCCTTTAGGGCAAAATTCCCAAATCCAGATAAATTATTGAGAAATGGAGAAACAGGAAAAGTTTTGATGACCGTTCCAATTAAAAATGCCCTTATTATTCCTCAAAAATCAACTTTTGAGATACAGGATAAAACTTTTGTTTTTGTGGTTGATCAAAAAGGAACCGTAAAATCCAAGCAGATAAATATTGCCAGTGCTTTGGATGACTTATACATCGTTTCTGGTGGAATAGCAGAAAATGATAGGATTTTATTGGAAGGTGTACAAAAAGTGAAGGAAGATGATAAAGTGAAAGTGAAGTTCATCGCACCAAAAGAGGTGATGAAAAGTCTGCAATTAAAAGCAGAATAAGGTTTTAGCGCAAAAAATATTTTATGTTTAATAAATTTATTCACAGGCCTGTCCTGTCTATTGTCATCTCACTTATCATCACGTTTTTAGGTGTTTTGGCGGTTACCCAATTACCGGTAACTCAGTTTCCTTCTATCTCTCCACCAAAAGTAAATGTTACAGCAGAGTATCCTGGAGCAAATGGCGAGTTGATGATCAAATCTGTGATTATTCCTTTAGAAAGAGCCATTAACGGCGTTCCTGGAATGAAATATATGGAATCTGATGCAGGTAACGATGGTGAAGGAACCATCCAAATTGTGTTTAATTTGGGTACAGATCCTAATCAAGCTTCTATTAACGTTCAGAATTTAGTGGCTTCTGTAATTAACAAGCTCCCTCCTGTAGTGGTACGCGAAGGCGTTAAAATTACAAGGGAAGAGTCTAACATGTTGATGTATATTAATTTATATGCAAAAGACCCTAAAATTGACCAAAAGTTTCTTTACAATTTTGCAGATATCAATTTACTATCAGAATTAAAAAGGGTTAAAGGCGTTGGTTTTGCCGATATTTTAGGAAACAGAGATTATGCTATGCGGATTTGGTTAAGGCCAGATAAAATGTTGGCCCATCAAATTTCTGCGGATGAAGTTTTAGAATCCTTAAATACACAAAGTTTAGAAGCATCGCCAGGTAAATTGGGCGAAAGCTCCGGCAAAAAAACCCAAGCATTTGAGTATGTTTTAAAATATCCTGGCCGTTTTACTACCCAACAAGAGTATGAAAACGTAATTATAAAATCCAGTGCTGATGGGGAATTGTTAAGGTTAAAAGATGTTGCCGATGTAGAGTTTGGAAGTGAATATTATGACCTTTATTCTAACTTAAACGGCAAAGCTTCTGCAGCTATCGTTTTAAAACAATCTTACGGAAGTAACGCAACCCAAGTAATTGAAGATGTTAAAGCCAAATTAGCAGAGATTAAATCTTCCTCTTTTCCAAAAGGTGTTGATTATGAAATAAGTTATGATGTTTCTAAGTTTTTAGATGCCTCCATAGAAAAAGTAATCCACACCTTAATTGAAGCATTTATTTTAGTTGGGATTGTGGTCTTCATTTTCTTGGGAGACTGGCGTTCAACAGTTATTCCTGCTATTGCCGTACCCGTATCACTAATTGGGACTTTTGTATTTATGCAGTTTTTTGGGATTACATTAAACCTCATTACGCTATTTGCATTGGTTTTGGCAATTGGTATTGTGGTGGACAATGCCATTGTAGTGATTGAGGCCGTCCACGCAAAAATGGAGGAGAAAAATCTTTCGCCCATCATGGCTACCGAAGAAGCCATGCATGAAATTAGCGGGGCAATTATAGCCATCACGCTGGTAATGGCTGCTGTATTTATTCCAGTAGCGTTTATGTCGGGGCCGGTTGGTATTTTTTACCGGCAGTTTTCTATTACCATGGCAACAGCTATTATCCTATCGGGATTGGTTGCTTTAACATTAACGCCTGCATTATGCGCCATGATGTTAAAAAATACACATGGTAAGCCTAAAAAGAAAACCTGGCTGAATAATTTTTTAGATTCTTTCAACAGAAAATTTAATAGGATTACCGGTAAATATGAAAATCTGCTATTAAAAATAGTGAACAGAAGAACGGTAACTTTTGGGATGCTCATTGCCTTTTGTATCGGGATATATTTTTTAAATTCTTCTTTACCTTCTGGATTTATTCCAAATGAAGACCAAGGGATGTTTTATGCGATTATCCAAACTCCTCCTGGCTCAACGTTAGAAAGAACCAATCAGGTAGCCACAGAATTACAAAAGATTGCAGCGGAAATTCCTGATGTAAAATCAGTTTCTTCTTTGGCAGGATATGAAATTTTATCAGAAGGAACGGGCTCAAACTCTGGAACTTGCTTAATCAATTTAAAAGGTTGGGATGAACGGAAACATTCGGTACAACAGGTAATTGATGAGTTAGAAGAAAAATCTAAAAATATTTCTGGAGGAGCAATTGAGTTTTTCCAACCGCCGGCAGTACCAGGCTATGGTGCAGGTGGCGGTTTCGAATTAAGATTATTAGATAAAGGAGGTAGCGGCGATTACAAAAAAATGGAAACCGTGAGTAGGGATTTTGTAAAGGAGTTAAATAAACGACCAGAACTTTCTCAAGTATTTACATTCTACAGCGCAAGTTTTCCTCAGTTTATGTTAAAAATTGATAACGATTTAGCACAACAAAAAGGAGTAACCATTGATAATGCGATGAGTACATTATCAACTTTAATTGGTAGTAATTACGAAACAAGTTTCATTAAATTTGATAGGCAATATAAGGTGATGGTTCAGGCCTTACCTCAATTTAGGGCTTCGCCAGAAGATTTATTAAAGCTTTATGTGAAAAACAACCGTGATGAAATGGTGCCCTACTCTGCTTTTATGAGTTTAGAAAAAGTTTATGGACTATCAGAAATAACTAGGCATAACCTTTACAATGCATCAGAAATAAGTGGTGCTGCAGCTCCCGGATATAGTAGCGGTGCAGCGATTAAAGCAGTTGAAGAAGTTTCTAAAAAGAGTTTGCCACACGGTTTCGGAATAGAATGGGCGGGTATTTCTGCAGATGAAGTTGCAACGGGAAATCAAGCTATTTACATCTTTTTGATTTGTCTGGTGTTTGTTTATATGCTTTTGGCTGCCCAATACGAGAGTTTTTTACTGCCATTTCCAGTTATCCTTTCCTTGCCTACAGGTATTTTTGGCGCTTTTCTTTTGCTTAAAATTTTAGGATTAGAGAACAACATTTATGCCCAGGTTGCCATGGTGATGCTGATTGGCTTGCTTGGAAAAAATGCAGTATTAATTATAGAGTTTGCGGTGCAAAGGCATAAATCCGGGATGAAATTAATAGATGCCGCAATAGCAGGTGCAGTTGCTAGGTTCCGACCAATTTTAATGACTTCATTGGCATTTATTGCAGGGCTAATCCCCTTGGTTTTTGCATCTGGCCCAGGTGCAATTGGCAATAGAACGATTGGTTCTGCAGCCGCCGGAGGAATGTTGATAGGTACTGCATTTGGCGTAATTATTATTCCGGGATTATATTACATTTTCGGTAAAATCTCTGAGAGAAATAACCTAGTAGAAGAAGAACGAGAAAATCCATTAACAGAAGAAATAGACCATAATGATTAAGAATAATTTATATAAATGCTTATTACTGCTTTTGCTTACCATTGTAGTAATAAGCTGTAAAGTTCCAGCAATTAGTAGATTGGCAGAGGACAAAGCCGCTCCAAAATTTTATGGCGAACAAACAGATACGATCAATTTAGCATCCTTACCTTATCAAACTTTTTTTTCAGATAAAAATTTGGTTAGTCTTATTGATACCGCTTTAAAAAACAATAAAGAGCTATTAACAACTTTACAGGAAATTGAAATTGCTAAAAACAATATCAGGTTTAAGCAAGGGCAATTGTTGCCAGCAGTTGGTGCTAGCGTAAGCAGCGGGATTGAAAAAGTGGGTAGGTATACCAGTCAAGGTGCTGGTGATGCCTCTACAGACATAACTCCAGGAAATCCGGTTCCTGATGCTTTAACAGATATTACTTTCTCTACTTATGCAAATTGGGAAGTAGATATCTGGAAGAAACTTCACAATGCCAAAAAAGCCGCAGTAGTTAGATACCTAGCAACTGTAGAAGGGAAAAACTTTTTAGTAACCAATTTAATAGCAGAAATTTCTAATTCTTATTATGAATTATTGGCGTATGATAACCAGTTAGCTGTGGTTAAGAAAAATATTGCCATTCAAAAAAATGCTTTAGAGATTGTGAAAATACAAAAAGAAGCGGCAAGAGAAACGGAATTAGCAGTTCAAAAATTTAGGGCAGAAGTATTAAATTCCCAGAGTTTAGAGTTTAGTATTTTACAGAATATCAAAGAAACTGAAAATAGAATCAACTTTCTTTTGGCGAGGTATCCTCAAGAAATACCTAGAGATCAAAGCGATTTCACCACTTTAATTCCAACAATGATAAAAAGTGGACTTCCCTCTCAATTATTGAACAACAGGCCGGATATTAAAGAAGCAGAACTGGAATTAGCTGCTGCTAAATTAGATGTTAAAGTTGCTAGGGCCGAATTTTATCCTTCATTAGGAATTTCTGGAGCGGTAGGTTTTCAAGCATTTAAACCTTCATTTTTATTTAAATTTCCTGAGTCAATTTTGTATTCTTTAGCAGGAGATTTAGCCGGCCCTTTGGTAAATAGAAATGCAATAAATGCAGAATTTAAAAACGCCGATGCAGAACAGTTGAAAGCACTTTATAATTATCAAAAAACAGTTTTAAACGCTTATATGGAAGTAGCTAATCAACTTTCTAATATTGATAATTTAGCAAAAAGTTATGATCTAAAGTCTCAAGAAGTTGATGCCTTAACAAAATCAATAGCTATTTCTAATGATTTATTCAAATCTTCTAGAGCAGATTATTTAGAGGTTTTATTAACACAAAGAGATGCTTTATCCTCTAAATTAGAATTGATTGAAACCAAAAAACAACAATTTAACGCCATAACAAATATTTACCAACAACTGGGAGGCGGATGGCGGTAAAGCATGGATTAAGCATATTCTTTGCTTTCAAAGAATATGCTTAATCCATATTTGATATTTATTCTTGTTTAATCATTTTCGTCTTCAAAGGTGGTTCGCTTTTTAGTTTTAATTTCTAAAACTAAATCAGCGTTTGGTACTTCCTCAAAATATTTAGCATCACGGTCTGATACACTTCTTCTTCCTACTTTAATTATTTCATCATTAAACGATGCGAAAAATTTAATATGACGTAGCGAAGCATTCTCGCCGTTGATAGAAATATAATATTCATCACCATATCTATAAACGATAAAGCCTTTTAAACGAGCAAAAACCACCAATTGATTTGGTTTGATTTTGGTTTTATAAATATTGGTTTGCGAACCATAAGAACCATATTTTCTGGAAGCTAAGTTTCCTGTTTTCGTATAATAAATAAATTGACCATCTGTAAAAATCCCATCGTCTAAAGGTTTTAATCCCTTTAAATCAGCACCACAAATAAATTCGTTTTTCTCATCATCGTAATAATAAATGGCTTTGCTATCAGAGAATAAAAGATGTCGGGCATTTTCAGTTGGTTTTTGTAAAACAACAAGATGATTTAAATCTACAGCGGTAGTTCCAAATAATTTATTGTTTACAGTGGCTGGAAATTGCATTCCATTTATAAAATGCTTTTTACCGTCTGAGGCATAAAAAATTTGATAATTGGTTTTAACAGCATGAAAATTTTTCACGTTTACGTTGGGTAATAATTGAGTTCGGTAGAAAGCATTTTTCTGATCTTTTACATAATCAACAGTTTGATCAACCGAACTTATCGTATTCGGGTTGGCATATTTAACAACTGAATCTCGATAGTAAACATGGTTTTTATCTGTAGCAAATCTAAATTCCAAAGTATTAAAACCTGCGCTATGCGTTAATGATTTAAACGTGGAGGCATCGGCACCAGGAATTTTCAAAGTTTTGTAAAAAACATTTTTAGCATCCTTGGTGTAACCTAAACCTAAATATTCAGCGGTATTGATATCGATGCCTGCTATCTTTTGGTCATTAGCAAATACGCTATTTTTATCTTTCCCGACATTGGTTCCGTATTCTCTGCCAAAAACAAATGGTTTAAAAGTATGGATATCTGCTCCTTTTAATTCAAAATAACCGTCTCCAACTTTTAACGCATAAACTTTGCCTTGGTAAGTTGAAAATACGCTGGAACCAATATCTTGGTCATCGTGTAATAAAACTCCATCCCCACTTTTAGAATAAATAACAATAGTTATTGCAATAATAATAACTGCAAAAATGCTGGCAAGACCTACAGAAAGTTTCAAAATCAACTTCTTACGTTCTTTGGCAGGTTCGAGTTTAGAGATGGTAAAGGAATGATTGTTTGCCACAGCCGTATTTGCCGTATAATAATACTGCTGTTTTTTGGTTAAAACCTTCTTGAGTCGAGCCAAGATTTGGTCAATTTCGGGAATTACAATTCCGCTAAAAATAGTTCCAATATTAATGTGCGTAGTTTTATCTGTTTTTATTGTAATTCTATCCCATCGTTCGCTTCTTTTCACAAACATCATCTTGTTAATGTCTTGTAATGGAATGTTGATTTTAGTCTTACCAAATTCTATCTTAAAATCCTCGTCACTCAATGCAATTTGAACTTGTTTTGGGAAAAATATCGATGCCAATAACTTGGAAAGATATAGGCTTAAAAAGATTGGCGGAATTCCTATTATCATCAAAGAAACTGGACCAGTTAGCGCAAAGCCGAACAGTTGAAATAACAAGTCGTAAACCTTAAAATAGTATAAAGCAAAAACCAACGAAAAAGTGACAACCGATATCAATACATATACAAAAACGTATTTTTTAGTAAGTAGTTGACCTTTGAAAGTAACCGTGGTTGCCATTTATTTCTTAATTAAAAATTCCTTTTGCGCTACACTTTCAAAAACTTTTTTCTTCTCATTCCAAACGTAAGCGTTGTACATGGCAGTTTTGCTGTTTTCATCTCCTCTGCAAATGGCTGAAATAAATAATCGGCTATCAGGATTACTAATCGCTTTATCTATATCCCAAGAGCACATATTTCGCTCACCTAAAGGCAAATCATAAATTTTACCATCTCTAACATCCATTATAAACCCCATAATACAACTTGCGCCACAACCAAAAATAGTCCCAATATAATGTCCTCCAAAATCTACTCTTGTGCCATCGTTATAAGCTTCAGTTATGCGGGTTTTAAATAATTTGCTTTCTGGATAACTGCTAAAATCGAGCGGTGCTTTCTTGGTTACTTCTTGAACATCAACC
>JBDSHZ010000080.1:0-39523 GCA_039918235.1 Pelobium sp. | reverse complement strand
TTTTATCTCTTAGCATTGGGTTTTGCTTTAATTGTAAATAATTGATTGTCAGTTAATTAAATACAATAATCATGCCCTTTGCTATCTTTTTGTTAACTATTTCTTATCCCGAACTCACGTTAAATAGTTTTTTTGAATGTTTATTTAGCCCAGGGTTTAAACCTTGGGCTAAATAAATAATTGTTTGAATAACCGCTTTAACGGTTATTTTATCTATTAAAGCAATAATAATGTACAGAATAATCTTTGCGCTTTTTAATTTAATAATCTTGAGCACCACATTTACAAGTTGTGCACAGCTTTTGGAGCATAAAGAAACTTATACCAAAGCAGATACTTTGCGTGGAAGCTTAACTTCTCCATACCGTACCTGTTATGATATGAATTTTTATCATTTAGATATGAAAATCGATCCTGTTGAGCGGTTCATCAGCGGAAGCAACGTGTTTAAATTTACAGCAACAAGGAACTTTAGCAAACTTCAATTTGATCTTTTTGAGAATCTCAATATCGATAAAATTCTTTATCATGGTAATGAATTAAAAGGAGAGCGTAAATTTAACGCTGTGTTTTTAACTTTTCCGAAAGAAATTCTGAAAGGAAAACAAGATAGTTTTCAAGTATTTTATTCGGGAAAACCCATAGTTGCAAAAAGAGCACCTTGGGATGGCGGTTTTGTATTTGCAAAACATGACGAAGATAAAGATTGGATTGCCACTGCCTGCCAAGGAGTTGGTGCCAGTATTTGGTGGCCCAATAAAGATCAACAAGCTGATGAAGTAGACAGCGCACTCATCAGCATCAGCGTTCCCAATCAAATAATGGATGTTTCTAATGGAAGATTAGTGGGCAAAACTGATCTGAAAAACGGATACACCCGTTACGATTGGAAAGTGGTGAATCCCATTAATAATTATGACATCGCGGTAAACGCCGCAAATTACACGCACATTGCTGAAACTTACAAAGGTTTAAAAGGAGAACTGACTTTAGATTATTACGTACTTCCGGAAAATAAATCTAAAGCCGAAGAGCAATTTAAAGATGTTAAACGGATGCTGGAAGCCTTTGAGCATTGGTTTGGACCTTATCCTTTCTATAAAGACGGCTATAAATTGGTGGAAACCCCACATTTGGGAATGGAACACCAAAGTGCAATAGCCTATGGAAATAAATATATGCAGGGTTATTTAGGGAGAGATTTATCAGGAACGGGTTGGGGCTTAAAATGGGATTTTATCATCGTTCATGAATCTGGCCATGAATGGTTTGGGAATAATATCACTTCAAAAGATATTGCAGATATGTGGATTCATGAAGGGTTTACAAATTATTCGGAAAGTCTTTTTACAGAATATTGGTATGGCAAAAAAGCAGGTACTGAATATGTGATTGGCTTACGTAAAAACATTAAGAATGACCAGCCCATTATTGGTCCTTATGGTGTAAATAAAGAAGGCTCGGGAGATATGTATTACAAAGGCGCTAATCTATTGCATACTGTCCGTCAGATTATAAATGATGATGAAAAATGGCGTTCTATTTTAATTGGGTTAAATGAAACTTTCGGAAAGAAGACAACTACCACACAAGAAGTAGTGAACTATATCAATCAGCAATCAGGAAAAAATCTGACAAAGGTTTTTGATCAATATTTGAGATTTAAAGCTATCCCAGTTTTAGAATTTAAAGCAACTGAAAAAGGAACAGCATACCATTGGTTATCAAATGTAAAGGATTTTGATATGCCAGTTCAGCTTGAAAATGGAGAGTTTATTTATCCAACAACAAAATGGAAAGTATTAAACAGTAATAAAAAGTTTAAAGAAATTAAGATTAAGGCTGATTATTACATTAATACCAAATTTTTAGAGTAGTGATGCAACGTTTTGAGGGAATAAGGTGTCTTATCAATAAAAACCTCGTCACATGAAAAGAATAAGCTACTTATTTGCATTTGCTTTAATGATGGTTGCCGTAACAGCAACGCCTTCTAAAGCAACATTAATTAACATTCATCAATTAGACAACACCACTGAAACCAGAGCAGTCAAAAACTTTGATGCCATTTCTTCTTCCGGTTCTTTCAATATTTTAGTAAAGATTGATGGTACAGAAACTTTAAAATTGGAGGGTAATGCCGAAGATTTAGAGAAAATTGAAACGGTTGTTGAAAACGGCACACTTAAAATAAAAACAAAAAAAGTAAGCGGAGACAACTGGAACTGGAAATTTACCGGTAAAATAAATGTTTACATTTCTGCAAAGCAACTGAACAGTTTAGCAATGAACGGTTCAGGTAATATTAAAGTAGATGGTAAAATGGATGCCAATTCTGTTGCTTTAAGAGTTAATGGAAGCGGAATGATCAATACGGCTATTAAAGCAGAAACTGCCAATGTAAGCGTAAACGGTTCAGGAAATATCAACGTGAGTGGAGATGTTGACGATTTAAAAGTTTCTATTGCAGGTTCAGGATCAATGCGTGGAAATAATTTAAAATCATCAGAAAGCAACGTTAAAATTGCGGGTTCAGGTAATGCTTCATTTGGGGTTGAAAAAACATTGAACGCAACCATTGCCGGTTCAGGTTCTGTAAGATACAGTGGTGATCCTACTTTAAATGTTTCTAAAGCAGGATCTGGTTCTGTGAGTAAAATGAAATAAGGTTAAAGGAGGTCATTTTTAGATAACATTACTATACACTTTGTCAAGCCTAATCATAGACCGTAATTGAGCTCATTTTCGCCCTTGGCGGTTGCGGATGAGGTGAAGAAATTAAAGTACTTCCATTATAGCAACCGGCGCAGGCGGGAGTTTTTGGGCACTTTTTTCGGAAAAAAGTGCCTTCCATTGCCCGGTAGAGGGCAGTAAAGGTTGTGTTGGAAAGGCAAAAAATATAGTTACCAAATTGAATGAACATTCATTTTGATAGAAGACTATCATCTTAGATAAAAATGTAAAGAGGAATCGATTTATAGAATCGGTTCCTCTTCTTCTTTTGGGATATCTTCTTTATGCGTATGCTCATCCAGCATATCTAAAATAGCGCCATCATTTTTAACAATAAGTGCTGTAAGTTTATTGCCTTTATAAGCGCCAGTATCAATATCTATGGAATTGGTTTCAGGGTCAAATACTGCTTCGTCCTGTGGCGTATGACCGTATACTTGCAACTGAGGTAATTTTTTAATCTTATCCCGATGCCAAACCACACCTGCTTCATTTTCCGCATTATAAGGATCATCTGTATTAGAAACTCCAGCATGTGAAATCAATAAAGTAGGGGTTTCATAGTGCAAAGCAAATGAAGCAAACCAATCGGCATCAGCCTGTACTTCCCTATTTTCTTTCAGATATTGGGCAAATGTCCTTTCACCAGACTTAACATACCATTCTTCATTAAACTTATTTAAGCAATGCTGAATGAAAAGCTGTTCATGGTTTCCCCTTAATACAGCAGTATCAGGATGTTTTTTTTGGATGTCTTTTATAAATGCCGCGGTTTGTGGACTAAAATTTCCATGGTCAATAATGTCACCAACAAAAATTAAGGTTTGTTCTTTGGCTTTCCAATGTTTCAGAATTTCTTGAAGGGTATGGTAACAACCGTGAACATCTCCAATAATGAAATGATCTTTCATCTGCATAATTCTCCTATAGATTTTCTTAATTTCTCTAGCATTTGTTTGTTTTTGAAGAGCTATTCAAATAGCAGTCCAAATTTAAGAGTGATCAATTAAAATCTTTATTCAACAAACTTTCTAAATCAGTAAAGCTGATGTTCATTTTTACCCTGCCTTGTTGAGCGTAAGAGATTTCTCCGGTTTCTTCAGAAACAATTAAGGCTGTTGCGTCGCTGGATTCGGTTACGCCAATTCCTGCCCGGTGCCTCAATCCAAACTGTGGCGGTAATTTATCATTTTCCGTTAGAGGTAAAATGCAACTGGCAGATTTGATCAAATCTTCTGAAATGATTACTGCACCATCATGCAAAGGACTGTTTTTTTGAAATATGCTTTCTAATAATCGTTTGGAGATTTTGGCATCCATCATTTCGCCGCTATTCACAAATGCATCCTGATCAAAGTATTTTGCAAAAACAATCAATGCACCTGTTCTGGTTTTTTTCATGGTTTTGCAGGCATCAATAATGGGTTTTATTTTTGCCATGTTGTTTCTTTCCAGTTCCTCTTTCTTAAAGATGAATTTTAGCCAAGTCCTGTTTCTTAAGGAGATATTTTTTCCGATAGTCAGTAAAAATCTCCTGATTTCCTGCTGAAAAACCACTATTAATGCAATAAAGCCTACGCTTACAAAACTTCCCAAAATGCTGGAAAGCAGTTTCATTTTTAAGGCTTCTGTTAAGTAATAAAGGATATAAATAAGGATAAAACCGATGAAAATATTAACCGCTATAGTTCCCCTGATCAGGTTATAAATGTAGTAGATGATGATGGCTACCAAGAGCATATCAATGACATCTAACACGGTTAATTTAAGGAAACTGAAATCTAAAAAATCCATCAACCAAAATAATAAAAAATAAACAGCTTAAGCGTGATCTGAATTTAAAAGAGTTAATAATTTAATGCACTCTTTCGCTTCCTTCACATCATGAACCCTCAAAATGCTAGCTCCACGCTGTAAGGCGATGGTATTTAAAACTGTAGTGCCGTTTAAAGCATTATTTGCATCAATTTTTAATTTCTTCCAGATCATTGATTTTCTGGATAAACCGGCTAAAATTGGGAAGCCCAATAACCTAAAATCTTCTAAATGATTTAATAACTGGTAATTTTGCTCAATATTTTTTGCAAAGCCAAAACCGGGATCCAAAATAATATCCTTTACGCCTGCAATTTTTAAGGAGTTGATTTTTTCAGAAAAGTAATGGCTCATCTCTTGAACCATATCCTCATATTGACTCAGCTTTTTCATGGTTTGAGATGTTCCCTTCATGTGCATCAAGATATAAGGAACTTTCAGCCTTCCTACGGTTTCAAACATTTTCGGGTCTAAACTTCCACCAGAAATATCGTTAATGATGTGTGCGCCATTTCCAATGGCCTTCTCGGCAATGGTTGCCCTAAAAGTGTCGATGGATAAAATTGCTTCTGGAAAATGAGCTGAAATACTTTTAACTGCTGGTATTAATCTTTTTTCTTCTTCCTCATCAGAAATATCAATCGCATCAGGCCTGGAAGAATAAGCACCTAAATCCAAGAAATCAGCACCTTCATTGATCATTTCTTCAGCCTGAATCAAAATATCTTTTTCCGATTGCTTTCTGCTTCCTTCAAAAAATGAATCAGGAGTAATATTAATAATACCCATTACTTTGGGAACAGCTAAATCAATGATTTTACCGCCTGCTACCAATGTGGTCTTTACCTGAAAAAATGTATCTTTAGCCGTCATTTTACGGGCAAAATAGGCATTAAATCATCAGGAATAAAAAATTTCAAAAACTTTGGCAAAGGACACTTCAATAGAATATGATGAAATTATTAAGGTTTGTAAAGACCTTTTCATCAAAAAGACTAGAGATTACGGAACCGCTTGGCGCATTTTAAGGCCATCTTCCATTACCGATCAGATATTTATCAAAGCGCAAAGAATCAGAACGCTGGAAGATAAAAAAGTAAGCAAAGTAGGGGAAGATATTGTAGGGGAATATGTTGGGATTGTAAATTATTGTGTAATTGCCATGATGCAGTTAGAACTGGATGATGATGCACCAAATGAATTGAAAGCCGATGTGGTTTCGGTAAGTTTTGATGAAAAAGTGAACGAAACGAAGGAACTGATGTTCGCTAAAAATCATGATTATGGGGAAGTGTGGAGAGAGATGCGGGTAAGCTCTTTAACGGATTTAATTTTGATGAAGATTTTAAGAGTGAAACAGATTGAGGATAATCAAGGAAAAACTTTGGCTTCGGAAGGTATAAAAGCAAACTATCAGGATATGCTGAATTACGCTGTTTTTGCTTTAATAAAATTAGGGGTTTCTTAATATGAAAAACACTAAAATCACTCTGCTATGGGTTGCCCGAATTTTAGTTGGGCTTCTTTTTATATTTTCCGGTCTTATTAAACTGAATGACCCTTTAGGATTTTCTTATAAGCTGCAAGAATATTTTGAGGTTTTCCATATGGTATTCCTTAATTCTTTTGCAGTAAGTATAGCTATTATATTATGTGCTGCAGAAGTTATTTTAGGTGCGCTGTTGCTCACCGGTTTTAAAGCTGTAAAAGTGGCTTGGGGATTATTATTGCTCATTATATTCTTTACATTTTTAACTTTTTACTCCGCCTTTTTTGATGTTGTAAAAACTTGCGGTTGCTTTGGTGATGCCATTCCATTAACACCTTGGCAATCTTTCAGTAAAGATTTAATTTTGCTTTTATTGATTGTTTTTATTTTCATCAATAAAAAAGCCATTCAACCAATTTCCAGTAAGGCTAATACCGAAAAATGGGTGATTGGGCTAACCATCTTTATCCCTTTACTCTTTGGCTTTTATACTTATTCTTTTTTACCAGTTATTGATTTTCTCCCGTATAAAATTGGGGCAAGTATTCCTGAATCGATGAAAATTCCAGAGGGAGCGCCTCAAAATGAGTATCAGATCATCTATACTCTAAAAAATAAAAAATCTGGAGAGAAAAAGGAGATGACTGATAAGGAATACCTGAAGACTAAAATATATGAAAATCCAGCATGGGAATTTGTTTTATCTTCTGATCCAATATTGATTAAAGAAGGTTATCAGCCCAGAATAAAAGACCTCAATGTTTACGACGCACAGGGAGTAAACTATACCGCAGAAATTTTTGAAAATCCATATTATAATTTGGTGGCTGTAGGTTGGAAACTGGATGATACCAATAGAAAAGCGGGTGGAGACATCAATGCGATTGCAATTAATGCGGTTGAAAATTTTAATATTAGAACTGTTTTTTTAACATCCAATTCAGCACAAGATGCGGAAGAGTTTGCAAAGGATTTAAAATTTTCGATGGAGATTTTTTATGCTGATGCTGTTCCGTTAAAAAGTATGGTGCGCTCAAATCCTGGATTAATGTTATTGAAGAATGGTGTGGTCATCAATAAATGGCCATCATCGGCTTTGCCAAGCTATGATGATTTAGTAGAAAAATATTTTAGTAAAAATTAATGATCAAATACATTCTACAAAGAGCACTTTATGGTTTTGCTGTTTTGGCAGGAGTGGTTGTTGTGGTATTTTTTCTCTTTAATATTTTACCAGCCGATCCAGCTAGAATGACGCAAGGGCAACGTTCTGATGTACAGTCTTTAGAAGCGGTAAGGAAAGAGTTTGGACTGGATAAACCTATTCCTGTTCAGTTTTTGTACTATATAGATGACCTTTCCCCCATTGCTATTCATGATGCTGATAGTTCTTCCCAAGCAAAATATCATTATCAAAAGTTGTTTAACATAGGAGGGAATAAGGCTGTGGTTTTGAAAATGCCCTATCTTCGTAGATCTTATCAGACTAAAAGAGAAGTGACTTCTATTTTGGCGGAAACCGTTCCAAATACCCTGATTTTGGCAACTACTGCAATGATTTTTGCGACTATACTAGGGATTTTATTGGGAATGCTATCAGCTGTTTATAAAGATACTTGGATTGATCAAACTGCAATAGCTGGTTCTATATTAGGAATTTCTGCACCTTCTTTTTTCGCAGGAATTATTATTGCGTGGTTTTTTGGCTTTGTGCTGAGTAATTACACAGGCCTTAATATGTCGGGCAGTTTATATGATTATGATCCTTTTAAAGGAGAAGTTTTGGTTTGGAAAAACTTGATTTTACCCATGCTCACTTTGGGCCTACGTCCTTTAGCTATCATTATGCAACTCACCAGAAGTGCCATGTTGGACGTTTTACAACAGGACTATATCCGAACTGCCAGAGCTAAGGGTTTAGGGAAAAAAGCCATTATTTTTAAACATGCTTTAAGAAATGCATTAAACCCGGTTGTTACGGCTGTTTCTGGTTGGTTTGCCTCCTTGTTGGCAGGATCTTTTTTTGTGGAATATATTTTCGGATTTAACGGTTTAGGTAAGGCAACCGTTGATGCACTTGAATTGGCAGATTTACCAGTGATTATGGGAGCCATATTATTCATCGCTTTTATTTTTGTAATCATCAACATCTTAGCAGATTTGCTTTATGCTTTGCTGGATCCGCGTGTAAAATTGAATTAAAATCATGTCTCAAAAATTATCAAATAAAATATTCCTGATTGGTTTTATGGGTTGCGGTAAAAGCAAGTTAGGAAAAAGTACTGCCGCTAAATTGAACAGGACTTTTATAGATCTTGATGATTTGATTGAAAGCGTACATCAGATGAGTATCCCAGAAATATTTTCCTCTTTTGGTGAAAGCGGTTTTAGAGAAAAGGAAAGGGATGTTTTGCAAAATAATACTTTACCTGAAAATGCAGTAATAGCTACAGGCGGTGGTGCGCCATGTTTTTACGATAATATGCAATGGATGAATAAAAATGGAATAACTGTTTTTATTGATACTCCGGTAAAGGTTTTAGCTGATAGATTGATCAATGCTAGAGTAGAAAGACCTTTAGTAAAAGGAAAAAGTATGGAAGAACTGGTTACTTTTATAGCTTCTAAATTAACAGAACGAAGACCATTTTATGAACAGGCTCAATTGATATTAAGAGGAGTTGACTTAAATGCAGAAATATTGATGCAAGAATTGGAAAAACATCAGATCAGGTAAACCGCATCTTCCTCATTGTTCTCATCTAGCACAACTGATACATGTTCTTTTAGAATAGTAGACAGCTCAAGGCCAACAAAATCTGTGGCTACAGGGAAATTTTTATGACTCCTGTTAATCAATACCACCGACCGTAATTTTTTTAATGGGATATTTAAAAATACTCCTAAACCATAGGCGAGCGTTTTTCCGCTATTTAGCACATCATCAACTAAAATAATTACTTTATTCTCGCAATCTGCCAAGGGGATATTAATAGAAGATTCAAGTTTTGAGCTGTCTTTATTTAGTTCAATTTTAATCAAAGTGATTTTAAAATCAGTGATTTTCTCCAATACTTTTTCTAAGCGAAGTGCCAACCTGAATCCCCGGGAAACTACACCCGCCAAAATAATTTCCTTTTCTTCAAAATTATCCTCCAAAATCTGGTGCGCAATCCTGTTTATTTTCTGTTGGATTTGAGTTTGGTTAAGAATAAGTACTTTTTTGGCTGTCATGTTTAAAGTTTTCTGTGCTAAAATTAACTATTTCTGTTTAAAGCACTGAATTTTTTATCTAGTGCAACGTCATTCGCTAAATGAGCGTCCTATTAATAATTGTCAATTGATCTTAAAATGAACTGTTATTATAAAATAGTTAAAATCAATGAAACAATTTACCTACTATTTACTCTAAAATTAAATATGAAATCATGATGAATCCTAAACTTTTAAAATCCTTATTAAGTTGCTTATTAATTACGGTTAGCATGACTGTGTTAAAGGCGCAAGAGGTGGAGAAAAAAGCAAATTTCACAAATTTCAATGGCGTTTCCGTTTCCTCTAGCATTGATTTATACCTCACTCAAAGTAATTCAGAACAGATTGTCGTAAAAGGAACAAAAGACCTGATGGATAAACTCAAGATTTCTAAAGATGCAGATGGTCTCTTAAAATTTGAAATGGATAAAGGTAACGGATGGGGAAATTGGAGCTGGGGAAAAGATAGTTATGTAAAAGCTTATGTATCATTTAAAACTTTATCAAGACTGATAGCTAGCGG
Source organism: Pelobium sp. (assembly GCA_039918235.1). Classification (GTDB taxonomy): domain Bacteria; phylum Bacteroidota; class Bacteroidia; order Sphingobacteriales; family Sphingobacteriaceae; genus Pseudopedobacter. Next base: position 29,708 of record JBDSHZ010000080.1, on the reverse strand, counting down.
TGGTTCTGATGTTTATAGCCAAGGCCAGTTAAAATTAAACGATTTAGCAATTAGGAGTTCTGGTGGAAGTGATTTAAAGTTAGATTTAATAGTGGGAGACCTGAGAGTAGTGAGCAGTGGAGGTTCAGATGTTTATCTTAAAGGTAAGGCTTCTAGTTTCTCTCTACTGGGTGCCGGCGGAAGTGATGTGAAAGCTTTTAATTTAATTGCCGACAAAGTTGATGTACAAATGAGTGGTGGTTCTGATGGAGAATTATATGCAGTAAAATCACTTACAATAATTGCTTCTGGTGCGAGTGATGTTGATTATAAAGGAACTCCAACTAAAAAAGTGATTAAGTCTACAGGAGCAAGTGACGTGAAAAAAGTTAGTTTTTAGTTTAAATAGTGTGTGAGAGTTGCTCAATTGGGCAACTCTTTTTTTTACAAAAAAAACCACTTCATTAGGAGTGGTTTTTCTGTAAAAAATTAAATTTTATATCATTTAATTCTTAATGCTGATAGGCATATAGTAGGCAAACTGAACTGCCTTACCTTGTTCTAAAGCAGGAGTCCACTTAGGCGCATTTTCAATTGCTGAAATGGCCAACGCATTAATTTTTTGGTTTGATGAAGATGGATTGATCACCTCTACATTATTTAATTTGCCATTGGCATCAACAATAAACTTCATCATTAATTTTGTGTTTGCTCCGTTAATATCTTGAAAAGAGGAAGCTACATAATTATAAAAGTTGCTGATTCCGCCTTTTGGCTCTGGGCGTTTATTCCTTTGCGCATAAGCATAAACTTTTCCATCGGACTCAAAATTCTCTCCTTTTATCAACTGCCCATTATTGTACACTTCAGTAAAAGCAATCTTATTGTTTTCATAACCTTTCCATTCGCCATCAGCAGCGGTGTTTTTAACATTTCCTTCTTGAGCAATGCTTAGGTCATCATTAAAAGCTTTAAAATACCCATTTCCATTTTCAAGAATGACTTTATTATCTGGGGTTGCACAAAACAAGTATTTTATCGAACTTACTTCTTCATGGCTAAAACCATAACCAGCTGAACTATTAATCAACGTATAATTCACATTACCATTGCTAAAATAATGGGTTTTCATGCCTTTCGGTAATCCAGCGACATAATTAATAACATCTTTCACAGCTCCAGTAGAATAAAAGGTAGTGATTTCACCTTCTTTAACTAATGTATTTATGTTTTGTACGGTTCCTTTTTGATTCAAAACATTGTTCATACAATATTGCTCGTAGCTAACCAACCCATTTTCAGCCGACTTAAATTTTATATAATATGTGGGGTTATCAGCTAATTTGGTCACCATGTTATTATTGCGGTAATAGACGGTAGTTTCCTGTGCGGTTAATCCGATAGAGAAACCGATCAGAAGAATTAAGGTGTAGTATATTTTTCTCATGACTTTAGTTTTTAATTGTTAACACTAAAGTAACTAAAAGTTAACATAAAATTAACATTGAGTTTATATTTATTTTATCTATAAATAGTTGATTTGAACGCTTTAGGAGTAGTTTTTAAGAAATGGATCATTTATTTTTAAAATAAATGACTAACTAAAGGCTATAATTTTTGCATTTTTAGAGCTTTATAATTTATTAATTGATACCATGATTAATTTTTCTGAAATAGAAAAAAACTTTGAAAAAGTTATTGAAAACAAGCAGATCAGCTTAAATTTTATAAAAAATTTAAAAGGAGTTAAAGTAGGCATCTGTAATTATGGAGCTAGAATTACTCATTTTATAGTTCCAGCAAATGATGATCAATCAGTTGATATCATATTAGGATTTAAAAATATTGAGGATTATTTAAAGGCATCAGATCCTTATCATGGTGCTACAATTGGTCGTTTTGCCAATAGAATAGCTGATGGAAAATTCAGTTTAGATGGAGTAGAGTATAAACTTGCACTAAACAATGGTCCAAATAATTTGCATGGAGGTGAAGGGTTTCAAAAAAAGATTTGGGATGTGGTGGCATCAAGTGAGAACACTATTAGCCTAAGTATCTTAAGTGAAGATGGTGAAGATGGATTTCCGGGTGAACTAAACTGCAATGTTCAGTTTACTTTACAGGATAATAACGAGCTACATATTGATTATCATGCCACCAGCGATAAAAATACCGTTATCAATCTTACCAATCATGCTTATTTTAATTTAAACGGAGAGGGTAATGGAAACATTTTAAATCATGAAATCAGAATAAATGCAAAAAGTATCATTCCTATTGATGAAAATTCTATCCCAACAGGAGAAATGATGTCTGTAGAAAACACACCGTTCGATTTTAGCGCTCCAAAGGAAATTGAAGCCGCCATTTATAATCATCATCAGCAATTAAATATGGGGAACGGATTTGATCACTCTTTTGTGTTAGATAAAAGTAAAAGAGATTTAAGCTTTGCAGCGATAGCTAAAGGAGATAAAACAGGAATTCTTTTGGAGGTTTCTACTACTGAGCCGGGAATGCAGTTTTACTCAGGTAATTTTTTAGATGGAAGTTTAATTGGTAAAAGTGGCCAGCCTTACGGATATAGAGAAGGTTTCTGTTTTGAAACACAACATCATCCAGATTCACCAAACAGACCAGAATTCCCGACTACAATTTTAAAAGCAGGAGAAAACTTTAAGTCAACTACAATTTTTAGAGTGATTTTTTAGGCTCATTATACCAGAAATCTGGTATGGTGAAATGAAAACTGTTTAACTAATTTTCCGGAGGTTTAGTTTTGGTTTAATTTAATGATTAAGGGGGAGTTGTTCCCCTTTTTTTATTTGTTAATAATTATTTTCTGAACAAAAACTTTTCCACCAATCATGATCTGGACAGTATAAATGCCATCGTTCAAATGCTTAAGATCTAGTAGCTCTGCATAAGTTCCTGTAAAATTCTCTTTGTTTATTTTGAAACTTTCCTGACCAAGCATATTGATGAGCCTGATTTTTACATTTTTTTCTTCCTGTACTTTAAAACTTAAATTAAGGTTACCACTTGTAGGTACTGGGTACATTTTCAGTTCAATTTCGGCTCCATAGCCAAAATTGAAATCTTCAGATTTACTGATACATCCTGATGCACCTTTAACCTCTACTTTATAAATCCCTAAATCTTTAGCAGCATAACTTTTATCAGTTGCCCCTTCAATAATATTTCCGTTAAAAAACCATTGATTAGACTCGTTAAAGCTGGAAATTAATGTTGGTCCGTTTTGCGTAATGACTGGTTTAGAAACAATAACCGGCTTTCTTTCACCATCACTACATCCCAAAGATTTAAATAGCATGTTATAAAAATAATAATAAGAAGTAGTGATATTGGTTGGGTTACTGCTCGGGAAATAAGCTCCTCTTAAGGTAATCAATTCATTAGCAATAGTAATTGGGATATTAGTTACGCCAGAATTATTTCTAAAAATGGTAGCGCCATTATAAGTGATCCCTATTCTATAAACTCCGGCAGCTGGGAATTCTAATCCTAATTTATAAGCCTTTCCTTTGTCGTTGGGATCATTAATCACTTGACCATTTGTATCCAAAACATCCGCTGAAGTTTTGCTTCTCTCTACATTTATGGTCACTGAGCTTAAAATTGCGCCACTTGTAGTCTCCACGGTAAAAGTTAATTGCCCGGGTTGACTAGTATAAAGAGTCGCACTATCAAGAACTAAAGGCGCAGCTACGCTAAATTCTGGCTTTGGGCCGAAGTTTCCCGAATAAGTCCCTGTAGTATATGTCTGTTTATTTAATGGTCCAAAAAATGACTTAAAATCATTTACTCCAGCATAAAATGTATTGTTGACTTGCGGCGTTCCGCTATAAGATGGTTTGTTTCCGAAGGCAATAGGTAATAAAGAATTAGCAGTTTTATACCAAAAAATAGTTCCATCTGCTTCACCATTTAATTGGTAAAAAGATTCATCATTGTCACATTTTGTAGCCGAGAGTGAGGTTGCTCCCAAAGGAATCAATACCTTAAACTGTGCTGATTTAGAATTATTTGTGGCTATTGGATCAGCTGTAATTTCCGTTTTAGCACTTAAAGTATAGGAAACTCCAGCCTGAGTGTTAAATGTGCCAGTAAATTGAAAGTCGGCTTCTTCATTTGGTTTTAGAGAACCTGCGAAAGTTTCATTAATTGTTTTGATGACAGTTCCGTTAGCGATTAAGCTAAGTGAAACAGGAATCATGTTTAAAGTATTTCTTCCAAAGTTCTTTAATCTAACAGAAAATGTTTGAAACTGATTTGGACAAAATGGTTTACCAAGATCATTGACAGCGATTACACCTGCATCAACACCGGATTTCACAAAATTCACCTTATAATCCTGAGTTTCTCCATTGCTATAGGAACCGCAGGATATTACCATATTTGGATCATTGGTTTCTGTTAATACTATTCTGAGAAGAGTAGAATTTCCAATAATTACATCATTTGGAACAATGATGTTCCCAGTAAAATTAGCAGTATTATTAATCACTCCTGAAGTAGCAATCAATTCATTGGTATCATTAAAGTCCCCATCAGCATTCCAGTCTATAAATATTTTAGAGATTTTATTCTGATTTACGCCGCAAGTACCTAATCCGATACTAAAGGGATAAGTTTGCCCCGCCGCTAAATCTGTAGCGATGGAGGTGAAATCTGAATAGGTTCTACATGCATTTCCTAAGGTATTATTGATGCTGGCTAAAGTAAAAGACTCGATTCTTGAATCAGTCGCTATTGATGAAACAGAAGCACAGTAAGCCGTACCGCCAATTCCTGAAACAATCAAAGAATAGCTTTGAGGTCCTTTGGAAAGCGTTCCTTTATGAGAAACTTTTATAGTATAAGTTTCACCAGGTGCTGCATTCGGAATAAAAATTTGTTCTAAGTTGTCTAAAACATTATCAGCATTAGTAGCTAATGCAGCTGGGACATCAGGGTTTAGTTTAAACGGAAGAAAGGTACTTACACCTTTGGTTAAGCGTAAATCCAGATCATTAACCAGTTTTGGGGTTCTATTATTAAGTGTTCCTGATGTGAAAATTGTGCCTTCAGGGTCTGTCCAACAGATGGTGACTTTTAAAGGGCCATAACCAGAAGTGGTGACATTTAAAGTATAAGTTTCTCCTTGTGCCAAAGCCCGCTCAGCAATCAAGCTTTTACTGCTGTTCAGTTTAATTAAGTTGGCGGCTTTTTCCATATTCAGTAGCCCCCATCCATAAATATAGTCTGGTCCAATATTACCGGCATCTTCCGCAGTTTCAATTACTAATCCTTTTAAAGTTGCAGATTTCATGAATTTGCCAGCATTGAGCTGCGCATAATATTCCTGTAGCAAAACCAATGATCCACTCACATTTGGAGAAGACATGGAGGTACCTGATAGTGTTGCATAAGATTTTGTATCAGTATTACTGGTAGATGTAACCTCCACACCGTCCGCTACAATATCTGGTTTAATACGGCCATCATCTGTTGGGCCATAACTGCTAAAATCAGAAATGACAATATCTGAAGGATTTGAAGGACCATAAGGTAAACCAGCTACGGCTCCAACCGTCAAAATATTTTTTGCTGTTCCGGTAGTGGATATAATGTCATAGCTATTATTACTATTGATCCCTGCTGGGCGAGGGCCTTTAGAAACCAATGTTGCTCCTGAGGTAGCCGTAAAACCAAAATATTCAGTACCAACGGCCGGGCCGTTTTCTGACCGGCTATTGCCAGCAGATTTTACAGGCAAAAAATAAGGAGCATAGTAACAAATAATATCCCAGTCTCTGGCAGTATTGTCGTAAAACCCAAATTTATAATCTTCTGTTGCATTAGCTGTTCCATACCACTCCCATCTTTCAGGAGTGGTGTCAGAATTGTAATTCCACCCTGCTATATAACCATAAGAATGATTAGAAATCAGCATTCCTGCGGAAGCAGCAGTGGTCATCTCTGCATTATCGGCATTAAAATCATAAGCATAAAGTTTTTGAAGTCCCCATGCCATGCCTCTCGCTACAGGATATACTCCAGATGCAACCATTGTTCCTGCAACGTGTGTAGAATGTTCACTTCCTGAACTTGGGTTATCTTTTTGTATGATCCTTCCACCTGAAAATTCCTGATGCTCTGTAAGAACACCTCCACCGTCCCAAATCCCAACTTTACCAATTAAAGCACTTGTTGATCCATTTAAAGATAAGCCTAATGAGCCTCCGGCATAAAAACTAGTTGTTTTGGTGGTGCTTGCCGCAATGGTATTGTTAAAAGTTTTAAGGTAGAGTGGATAACCTAAATCATCAACTCCCTGTAAAGAAATAATGGTACCGTCTTTCTCTACCTTAAAAGTTACCCAATTATTTTTGGAGGCCAATTCAAAAGCTTTTTTTCGATTAAGATCTGACTTGGTTTGAAATTCTTTAGAGAGCTGCTGTAGTTTTACATATTCTATTTCCTTCACCAAATCTCCTGCTTTTTGAGAGAAGGCCATGTTTGCCAGCAAAAGTAGAGAGAGTAAAGCTAAACAGATTTTTTTTTGCATTGATTTTTATAAAAGCATCATTTTAAGTAAGTACTAAAAATCTAAGCCTCAGGTTTTTTTAGAATTTAAAAATGAGCTTTTTTTATGAAAGAAGCAATTCTATCTAATGACGGAGGATCATATTAGGACTGTAAATTTAAAATCCTTCTCTTTTTCTAATCCATTCAAAAAGATTATCAATTGGCTTTTCCAATATTTCTCCAACATTTATTTCATACGCTGCGCAAGCTTCTTTTAATGTTTCTTGAAAATGAAAGGAAATGGAACCTACAAAATGGCAATAAAAATCTTTATAATTTGGATAAGAGCAGATGTGGGTTTTTATATATTCGTGAAAACCTGATTTTAAAATATTTTGAATATAAGGATGATCTATATGTAAGCTCATGAAATTTGCAAAAGATGCCAAAAAGTAATTAGGCATTGATTTTTGATACAAATTTTTGATCACTAATTCTTTATTCATCTGATAGCTCTGATAAAATAAAGCCTGAATATCTTCAGGAGATCTCTGATAAAGAAAATCTGTCAGCAAAATTTTCCCAAAGTAGGTACCCGAGCCTTCTTCACCTAAAATGTAGCCTAATCCGTTTTTGCCTGGAAGGATATCTTTTCCATCAAAAAAAGAAATGTTAGATTCTGTTCCTATGATGCAGCTAAAACCAGGTTTATTTTTGCAGGTTGCCAAGGCTGAGCCTAATAAATCACTATCTACGCTAACAAACGCATTCTTGAATCTTGCCGTTAGGGAATTGGAAACTAATTCTCTTCTATCTGGACTGGTACAACCAGCTCCATAGAAATGAATTTCAGAAACATCATCTGCAATGGCATTAAAACCTTTATGGTTTTGAAGAGTTCTGGAAATATCTTTTTCAGTTAGAAAAAAAGGGTTTAAGCCTCCTGTTGAGAATTTTTCTAATGATTTATCTGGGTGTTGTAAAATCCAATCTGTTTTAGATGATCCACCATCGGCAACAAGAAGCATTTTAAATGTCTTTAAGTAAATCGCTGGTTAAGGGTTTCCCCAAAAAGTCAGTAACATTATTAAACTCAATAACTTTCTTGTGGTCACTTGGATCTAATGAGGAAGAGAGCATCACAATTTTAACCGAATTTTTTTCTGGCGATTGGATATCCTGAAATTCAACAAGGAAATCAAAACCTGTTTTAATCGGCATTCTTATATCTAAGAAAATAACCTCAGGAAGGGCTTCGTTATTTTTAACTAAATCTTGAAGGTAATTAATAGCCGTTTCACAAGACTGTTTTACAATTACCTCTTCCGCAAACTCGCTAGTATTTAATATCTTCTGATTAATCATATTATCGATGAAATTATCATCAATCAGAAGTGCTAATTTGTATTTATAGGAATGCATGCGAAAGATTTAGTAGAAACAAATATATAAAAAGAAAAGCTTAAACTTTTTATACAGGATTTAAATTTTTTTATAAACCCTTATAAATTAATAGTTCCAGTAATTTCTTTCAGGGATATTTCTGCTAATTTGGTAAGGAATAAAGAGTTTGTATAACGGGCGTTTGCATCAATAAAATTTCTTTGTGCTTCCCTTAATTCCAAAGGCACTATACTCCCTAATCTGTATTTTTCTAAGGTAATGTCTAAATTCTCTTTTGCCACTTCAACATTAGACTTTTCAAGGCTAACCAACTTTAAATTGGTCATGTAATTTTGGTAAGCGCTTAAAAGTTGTGCATCAACGGCAATTTTTGTACGCTCCAAATCGTAACCTGAATTTTCTAATTCTAGTTTGGCATTTTTTTCTAATCGATTTTGTTGTAAACCATTAAATATATTTACAGAAGCGGTTAGGCCATAATTCAAACCCCTCGCATTAGATCTCAAGGCAAAACCGGTAGGAGGAGAAGTAGATTTGGAGAAATTATATCCTGATGTTAATGCTACCACCGGATACCTTGCCCCTTTTACCTGCTTAAGATAAAGTTGCGTTATTTTTTGGTTGATCACTGCAGTTTGAAGTGCAGGGTTTTGGGTGCTCGCCAATGCTTTTAATTTTTCGTAAACGAGCGCATTATCAATAATTAAATCCTCATCAACCGTAAATTGAGTGTTCAAGTCCCTTGCCATTAACTGATTTAACCTAATTTTTCCGGTTCTAATCAAGTCTTCCTGCCTCAACAAAGAAGTAGTATCAGTGTTTAAATCTACTTTTGCCGCAAGCAGTTCCAGTTTAGAACCTTTCCCAATCGTATACCTGCTTTTGGCATTTTTTAACCTGATGAGCGAAACTTCTAAGGCAGTTTGGGTGGCATCTAACTGTTTTTCCTGAGTGACCAAATCATAGTAAGCTTCAATTACATCTGCAATGGTAGTTTGTACCGTCAGTTTTGCATTTAATTCCCCTAATTTTTCCAGTTCCTTCAGCCTATCATAATTTGCAAACATTTGGAAACCATCAAATATTCTCCAATTTAAGCCTACTCCATAATTCAAATTTGAAGTTTTGGCATTGGTAGCTGTTCTAGTATCTCCGGATGCTAAATCAACATTGCTGGTTTGCACATTATTAACTTTTGTAAGATTCCCATTTACAACCGGTAAAATGCCAGCATTGCCCAGCGAAACATCATTTTTGCTGATATCACTTAGGTTATTGCTCAACTTAATGTCATAGTTGTTTTCTAAAGCGATACTGATTGCCTGCCTTAAGTCTAGTTTTTCCTGTGCAGTTGCGGATAAGAGCGGAAAAAAGAAAATGGCAATGATATATTTACTAATGATTTTCATATTAAACGTCTACTCCTTCTTTAATTAATTCTTTCTCTGCCTTAACAGCTTCACTTTCTTTATATTCTTTTGACCAATAAGAATAGATAGCCGGAATAACAAAGAGCGTTAACAATAGGGAGAACAAGGTACCGCCAATAATTACAGTTCCCATACTCATCCTACTTTTAGAGGCAGCGCCCAAAGCCATTGCAATTGGTAAAGCACCTAAGGCAATTGCCAAACTGGTCATTAAAATTGGGCGTAAACGAGAAACAGAAGCCTCACGAATTGCTTCTGCAACGGGAACTCCTTTTTCTTTAAGCTGATTGGCAAATTCCACAATTAAAATACCATTTTTTGTCACCAAACCAATCAACATAATGGTTCCTATTTGGCTAAATATATTCCAAGATTGACCTAATAACCACAAGGAGAAAAAAGCTCCTGCAACAGCCATAGGCACTGTTAATATAATGATTACGGGATCTATAAAACTTTCAAATTGTGCAGCAAGTATCAAGTAAACAAGTAATAAAGCCAGGCCAAATGCAAAAGCGGTGTTGGAACTGCTTTCGCTATAATCTCTTGATTCTCCTGTTAGATCAGTTGAAAAACTGTCATCTAAAATTTTATCCTTTGCTCTTTCCATCGCTGCAATTCCGTCTCCGATGGTTTTTCCATCTACCAATGACGCAGACACTGTTGCAGAAGAGAACCGGTTATTTCTGTATAACTGTGGTGGACTGCTTCTTTCTTCAACTTTAACTAGGTTATCCAATTGAATCAATTGTCCGGAGCTACTCCTGACAAAAATGGAGCTCAAATCATATGGATCATTTCTTTTCTCTTTATTAAACTGGCCAATTACTTCATATTGCTTCCCGTTCATGGTGAAATAAGCAAATCTTTGAGCCGCTAAAGAGAGCTGTAAAGTTTGTGCCACATCAATAATAGAAACCCCAAGATCTTGTGCTTTGTCTCTATCAATAGTGACGTTCAATTCCGGTTTATTAAATTTCAGATTTACATCTGTATTTGCAAAAGTAGGGTCGTTTGCGATCTCGTCCATGAACAAAGGAACTTTCTCTCTTAATTTTTCGAAATTTGGAGCTTGAATAATAAACTGAACGGGCAAACCCCTTGTTCTTCCAACTGCAATAGTTGGTTGCTGTAAAATAAACGCTTTCGCCTCATTCAGTTTCTTTAAATCTTTAGTCAGTGCATTTGCTATTTCATCCTGAGAACGTTCCCTATCAGACGGATCGGTAAGTCTTAGGCGGTAAAAGCCTGTATTGGCCGCACCTGAACCTGAGAAACCTGGAGCAGTTAAAGAAAGACTTGCCGCAACTTCCGGAACAGAATCTCTAATTAGATCTCCCACATCTGAAATAAAATTATCAGTGTATTGAAAAGAAGAACCGTCTGGAGCGGTAACATTTAACGATAGTGAACTTCTGTCATCCAAAGGCGCAGTTTCTTTTGGCAGTATTTTCCAAAATAAAAATATGAGTCCGATGCAAAAAATAAGAATAGGAAACGATAGCCACCTTTTCTTTAAAAAAGATGATAGAGAATCATGATAACTCTGATTCATACGCTCAAAAAACGGTTCTGTTTTATCGTAAAATTTAGATTTTTTAGTATTCTTCATTAAATACGCATTCAGCATCGGCGTAAGTGTAAGAGAGACAAATGCTGATATCAATACTGCGGCACCTATTACAATCCCGAACTCTCTAAACAACCTGCCAACAAATCCTTGTAAGAAAATAACCGGAAGAAAAACAGCGGCCAGTGTGACAGATATGGAAATGACTGCAAAGAAAATTTCATTAGCCCCTTTAATTGCCGCTTCAAAAGGAGACATTCCTTCCTCCACTTTTTTGTAGATGTTTTCCGTCACTACAATACCATCATCTACCACCAGCCCAGTGGCCAGTACAATAGCCAATAGGGTGAGCACATTTATGGAAAAACCTAGCAGGTACATGATAAAGAAAGTAGCGATTAAGGATACAGGAATATCTATTAAAGGCCTAAAAGCTATACTCCAATCTCTAAAGAATAAATAGATGATAATGATCACTAGAATAAGAGAAATACCAAGCGTCTCTGCTACCTCGAGGACAGATTTTTTGATAAAAACAGTATTGTCAAGAACAATATTTAACTTAAAATCTTCTGGTAAATCTTTTTTAAGCTCATCATATCTTTTATAAAATTCGCTTGCGATATCCAAATAATTAGCGCCAGGCTGTGTTACAATTGCAGTGGCCACCATGGGTTTCCCTTCTGACCTTAAAGCTGTTTCTTCATTCTCAGAACCCAAATCGGCATAACCAACATCTTTTAACCTGATGATGTTTGTCCCGTCGTTTTTAATGATGAGGTCATTAAACTGATCAACCGTGGATAAACTGCCTACCGTATTTACCGTTAGTTCGGTCTTATCTCCTGAAATTTTACCTGAAGGAAGTTCTACATTCTGTCTTTCTAAAGCACTACGCACATCTAAAGGAGTAAGCCTATAAGAAGCCAGTTTATCTGGGTCTAACCATAAACGCATGGCAAATTTTTTCTGACCCCAAATCTGTACTGAAGAAACGCCAGGAATAGTCTGTAATCTTTGGGCAATCACATTCTCTGCATAATCACTCACTTCCAAAATGCTTCTTTTATCACTTTGGATAGTCATGGAGATGATGGATTCTGAACTGGCATCTGCTTTTGAAACTACAGGTAAACCGTCAATATCTTTTGGAAGAGACCTGGCTGCTTGGGAAACCTTATCTCTTACATCATTTGCTGCCTCTTCTAGGTTTTTGCCCAATTCAAATTCAATATTGATAGAACTTGACCCTTGATTACTGGAAGAAGTTATATTTTTTATTCCATCTATCTGATTGATGTATTTCTCCAGAGGTTCTGTAATCTGAGATTCTATAATATCTGAATTTGCGCCTGGATAATTGGTGCGCACTGATACTACCGTTGGATCAATAGATGGGTATTCCCTGACGCCTAAAAAAGTAAAACCAATCACTCCGAATAATAAGAGCAATAAATTTATTACTATAGCTAGAACAGGTCTTTTTATACTGGTGGTTGAAATGCTCATAGGATCTAATTTTTAGGTTTGGAGATTTTCACTTTTACCGGCGAACCCTCTTTAATGGCCATAATTCCTGACGTAATCACCGTGTCACCTACAGATAAACCCCCAGAAACTAAAATATCTTTATCCGTTCTAATGTCTGATTTCACATCAACAGCTTTTGCTTTTCCGTTTTCACTGATGTAAACTTGCTTACCTTTTAACACAGGAATAACCGCTTCAGTAGGCACAAGTATAGCATCCTTGATGTCTTCTAAAGGTAAACTGATATTAGCGAAAGTGCCGGGTAGTAAAAAACCATCTCCGTTCTGTGCTTTAGCTTTAATGATTAAAGTCCTGGTTTCAATAGCTATTGCAGGTTCTTTTGCATAAACGCTAGCCTTAAAAATCTTACTGCTTCCTGCAATATTGAAACTTATTGGAGAACCTAATTTCACCCTTTGTGCATATTTCTCAGGAACAGAGAAATTGATTTTCACCGGATTGATGGATATCAAATTCGCAATATCCGTACTTGGAGTAATGTATGCGCCGGTGGAAATACTCCTCAAACCAATCTTTCCTGAAAAAGGTGCTCTAATCTCGGTTTTAGAAAGCTGTGCTCTTATCAATTGCGTTTGTGCCTGTAAAGATTTTAACTCTGCCCTGCTATTGTCATATTCTTCTTGGCTAATGGCTTCAGATTTTAAAAGTTTGCCTGCTCTTTGCTCTACTTCTGACGCTAATTTTTCTTTGGTTAATGCCTGCGATAATTGCGCCTGCAACTCTCTATCGTCAATCTTAACAAGTAATGCACCTCTGCCAACATTTGTCCCTTCCTGAAAATTAATTGACCTCACCAAACCAGATATTTCACTTCTTACCTGTACTTGTTCATCGGCTTCAATAGTTCCTGAAACACTTACAGCATTAGAAAAATCCTGAGTAGAAACAATCATTCCATTAACAGTGGTAGCGGGCGCTGCACCTCCTTGTCCGCCTGCATTTTTCTCGCTTTCTTTTCCCTTTCCAGCAGTAATTCTGTTGTAGATAAGGTAAGCTAATAGAAGAAAGATAATGGCGTAAACTATATATTTAATTTTCATGTGCTAAGATTTCTATTTTGATAGTCAATTGCTATTTCGTGAGTGTTATGAGCATTTAAATTTGTTTGAAGCATCCCTATCATTTCATAAAACAAATTTACTTTTTCATCAGGTAAATTTCCAAAAGCTTTCTGATTTACAGTGTGGATTGATTGATTAATCTCGGGAATAATCTCTTTTGCTTTTTCAGTAAGTTTGATAACATGCTGTCTTCTGTCCTCAGCATTAGTTTCTCTATAAACATAGCCGCTGTTGGTTAAATAATCTATCATGCCAACCATAAAAGATTTATCAACCTCCAATAGTTTCGCCAATGCTTTTTGAGTTAGGCTTTCACCATTTTCATCAATCAAAAGTAAAGCATAGTGATACCTTTCTAGAGGAATATTTTCTGTAGATTCACTAAAAGCATTCAGGTATTTTTTGGTGACCTGAATTAACTGATGGACTAATGGTTCTTCGTATTTAGCCATAATGGTTTCAACAGTAAAATTATCAGTTAGTTCCAAAAATAGTTGAAGGTATCAACTATTTTACAAATTGCTGTCAGCACAATTTATTTCCTTAATCTGCTTAAGATTATTACTTTGCATGAAAATCAATTTTCATGTATAACCCATATTCTAAAATTTTAATAGTTTTTACAATTCTATTTATGTCTGTTAACGCCCTTGCCCAAAAAAGTGCAAATATTCAGTTCGAAGTCTCTTTTTCAGAGCCTCAAGCGCATTATGCGGATGTAAAGATGACTATCAATAACATCAAGAAAGACGAGATAATTGTAAAAATGCCTGTTTGGGCGCCTGGTTCTTATTTGATTAGAGAGTTTTCTAAAAACATTGAAGCTTTTGAAGTTAGCTCTTCTGCAAGTCCGGTAGCGTTTGAAAAAGTGACTAAAAATGCTTGGAAAATTAATACCAAAGGTAAAAATTCAGTTACGGTAAGTTATAGGGTTTATTGTTTTGAAATTTCGGTACGTACCAGCTTTGTTGATGCTGATCATGCTTTCCTATCGCCAACAGGTATTTTTCTGTTTGTGGATGGAAACCTTGCCGAACCTTCTTTAATTTCCATTATTCCACACAAAGACTGGTCGAAAGTTTCTACTGGTTTAGATGTGGTACAAGGTAAGAAATTCACTTATTACGCTAAAAATTTCGATTGGCTTTTTGATTCTCCTATAGAAGTAGGGAATCAGGATGTTTTTGAATTTAATGCAGCGGGTGTAAGGCATGAAGTAGCCATGGTAGGCGGCGGCAATTATGATCAAGAAAAACTGAAAGTTGACATGGCTAAAATAGTGGAGCAGGAAACAAAGGTTTTTGGTGAAAATCCAAATAAACATTACGTTTTTATCGTTCACAATTCCTTAACAAGCGGTGGAGGTTTAGAACATCAGAATTCTACAGTATTAGGAATGAAAAGGATGAATTATCAAATCCCTAGTGCCTATAAAGGATTTATGGGTTTAGTGGCGCATGAGTATTTTCACTTGTGGAACGTGAAGCGTTTACGTCCAATTGCACTTGGTCCGTTTGATTACGATAACGAGAATTATACCACCAATTTATGGATTGCTGAAGGCTTTACTGCTTATTATGATAACGTCATGGTTGCCAGAGCAGGATTAGATAGCCCAGACGGTTTATTGGGAATGATTGAAGCGGATATCAACACCATTTATAATTCTCAAGGGAATAAAGTGCAACCTTTAAGCGAGGCTAGTTTTGATGCTTGGATCAAGTCTTACCGCCCAAATGAGAATTCCGGGAACACAACCATTTCTTATTATAATAAGGGATCTTTAATTGCAATGATGTTGGATTTGGCAATTATCAATCATTCAAAAGGAACACAATCTTTAGATGACGCCATGAAATTTGCGTACAACGAGTATTACAAAAAGAAAGGAAGAGGTTATACTGATGCAGAGATGAAAGCTGTTTTCGAGCAATTTGCAGGAGAAAATTTAGATCAGTTTTATAAAGATTACATCAATGGAACTGCACAGTTTGAGTTCAATAAATACCTTAATTATGCAGGTTTTAAATTGAGCGATAAAACCAGAACCATGAATACGCCTTACTTGGGTTTGGTTTTAAGTAGCAGTAACAAATCTTTAATCACCAATGTTTCCAGAGGAACTGCCGCTTGGGATGCAGGACTAAATGTGAATGATGAAATTTTAGCCATTGATGGAGAAAGAGTGCAGGATGCTTTAGATTATGTAAATCATAAGAGTGTAAACGATGAACTTTCATTCCTGATCAATAGAGATGGGTTATTGAAAACCGTTAAAGTTAAACTGAAAGCAGTGCCCAACAAAAGTTGGCAGATAGAAAAAATGGAAAACCAAACCCAACAACAAAGAGCAGTGCTGGAAAAGTGGTTGAGTTTATGATGTTGTCTTTAAAATAAAATGGCGAACATCTTAAATTAGATGTTTGCCATTTTCTATATTAGAAAAAGACTGTATGAAATTATGACTGCATTTACAGCTAATTCTAATCTTAGTTGTAAATAGGTGCTGATGCTTAATGCTAACGGCTTTTATATCTTACACCAGTTTTTACATTACAAATAATGTATTTTGCATCAACGATTTTGATTAGAAAATCCTGTAAAAAGAATAGTAGAATAAATTGTTTCGGCAATTATTAATCATATAAAAACATCTTGAAAATAGTGCGTTTAATTATTCGTTATAGATAAAGTAAAAGATATTACGAATAAAATTAAATAGGTAAATCATATTTTGTTCATTTTAAATGTTCTAGAGATATTTATGAACCAAATACGCATTTGGTTTTTAATTCATGATAATTTTTATAATTTTAAATTAAGATGCTGAGCTTTTCCCAAAGCTATTTTGTATCTTAAAGAACCAATTATTAACGATAAAAATACCGGATATGACTACGATTAGTAGAGTGTTTGATTTGCTCGATTACAATAAAAATAAATATAACAGTAAGGATGTTTTAGCCTCAAAAGTAAACGGTGAATGGGTAAAACATAGTGCTGAAGATTTTATTGAAAGAGTAAATGAACTGAGCAGAGGATTGATTAAATCAGGGATTAAAAAAGACGACAAAATTGCCGTGATGTCGCCTAACCGCCCCGAGTGGAATTTTTGTGATTTCGGAATCATGCAAATTGGGGCAACCCAGGTTCCAATGTATCCAACACTTGCAGCTAACGACATTAAATTCATTTTAAATGATGCTGAAATAAAAATTATTTTTGTTTCTGATGATGAGCTATATCAAAAAATTAAAGCAGTTAAGGAAGAATCAGGTCTTACGCTGAGCATTTATTCTTTTGATCAAATAGATCAAGTCCCGCATTGGACTGCAATTACTTCTTTAGGGAAAGAGAATGAAAGTATAGATTTAAAGCCTTATCGGGATGCAATTATTGCTGATGATTTATTGACTTTAATTTATACATCAGGAACTACAGGAACACCCAAAGGTGTAATGTTGACCCACGAGAATTTAATCAACAATGTGATGTATTCTTCAAAGCTTTATCCACCTGAAATCAGAAGAGCTTTAAGTTTTTTGCCGCTTTCACACATTTTTGAAAGAATGGTTTGCTACATGTACCTCTACTTAGGGATCTCTATTTATTATGCAGAAAGTTTAGATACCATTGTAGCCAATATGGCTGAAGTGAAGCCACATTGCTTTACTACCGTTCCCCGGTTATTAGAAAAAGTTTACGATAGAATTGTTGCCAAAGGACATGAACAAACCGGAATTAAGAAATCGCTATTCTTTTGGGCATTGGCTTTAGGTCATCAGTATGAAATTGATGGTAAGAATGGATTTTTATATGAGCTAAAATTGAAAATAGCCCGTAAAATAATTTTTAGCAAATGGAAAGATGCATTAGGAGGAGAAATACTGACCATTGTTTCTGGTGGAGCTGCATTGCAGGAACGTTTGGCAAGGGTTTTTTGGGGTGCTGGCATTAAGGTTTTGGAAGGTTATGGACTAACAGAAACTTCCCCTGTGATTGCAGTAAACGGTCCATATCCTGGTCAGTGTAAATTTGGAACAGTAGGAAAAGTATTGGAAAATTTGGAAGTTAAAATTGCGGAGGACGGAGAAATATTGTGTAAAGGGCCTAGTGTAATGAAAGGCTACTATAAACGCCAGGATGCAACGGATGAGGCCATTACAGATGGTTGGTTCCACACCGGAGATATTGGCGAGTTTAAAGGAGAGTTTTTAGCCATTACAGATAGAAAGAAAGAAGTATTTAAAACTGCGGGTGGGAAATATGTTGCACCACAGGTTTTAGAAAATAAATTGAAAGAGTCAATTTATATTGAACAGATTATGGTGATTGGGGAGAACAGAAGATTTCCATCGGCTTTAATTGTCCCTAATTTTGAAAAATTAAAAGATTGGGCAACAAAGAATCAGGTTTTAGAAACTGATCCTAAAAAAATGATCAAGGATAAGAAGGTTTGCGATAAAATCTGGTCAGAAGTGAACAAGTTGAATGAAAATTTCGGAAATTGGGAAAAAGTAAAGAAAATAGCATTATTAGCTGATGAGTTTACTATTGACGGCGGAGAGTTGACCCCAAAGTTGAGTTTGAAAAGAAAAGTAATCCTTAAAAAGAATGAAGATATTATTGAAAAGCTTTATAAAGAATCAGAATCCCCAGAAAACCACGTTTAATAAATCATTTTTTTATAAATCTAAAACAGCAGTGATCATTTCATCATTGCTGTTTTTTTTGTTTTCGGCCTGTGTACAAGGACAGCTTGGTAAAAGCACTGCTGCTGAATACAAAAATGGAATGGTAGTTACTGCCAATTCCTATGCTTCAAATGTAGGGATTGAGATTTTGAAAAAAGGAGGCAATGCCGTTGATGCGGCAGTTGCGGTGCAATTTGCTTTGGCGGTGGTTTATCCAAATGCCGGCAACATTGGCGGTGGTGGTTTTATGGTTTACCGCTCTGCTAAAGGAGAAAGTAATACACTTGATTTTAGAGAAAAAGCACCTTCAAAAGCATTTAAGGATATGTATTTAGATAGTATTGGAAACCCAATTACTGATTTAAGTTTAACAGGTCATTTAGCATCTGGAGTGCCAGGTTCTGTTGCTGGTATGTGGGAAGCTCATGAAAAATACGGAAAATTGGATTGGGAAATATTGCTGGAGCCTGCTATTAATCTAGCTGAAAACGGATTTAAAATTACTGAAAGACAAACTAATGAATTCAATGAAAACGATTCGGTTTTTAAAGCTTTAAACAATGGTTACGGCTATTTAATTGCTAAAGATAAAAAATGGGAAGAAGGTGATATGCTGGTGCAAACAGATTTAGCTAAAACTTTAAGATTGATCCAAAAAAACGGAAGAGATGGTTTTTATAAAGGAGAGACCGCAACCCTAATTCAGGATGAAATGCAAAGAAATGGAGGAATTATTTCTAAAGAAGATTTAGCGTCTTATCAAGCCATCTGGCGTAAGCCACTCACCGGAAATTATAAAGGTTATAAAGTTATTGCGATGCCTCCGCCATCAAGTGGAGGAATAGCACTATTGCAGTTAATGGGGATATTAGAAAATTATTCCTTGGAAAATTATGCATTTCATCAGGATTCATCTGTTCAATTGATTACTGAAGCAGAGCGAAGAGTATATGCTGACAGGGCCACTCACTTAGGTGATCCTGATTTTTATAAAGTTCCAATACAAGATTTGCTGAATAATAACTACTTAAAATCAAGGATGAGTAGCTTTAATTGGAATAAAGCGACACCAAGTATTACAGTTAGAGCAGGTGAATTTGCACCAAAAGAAAGCGAGCAAACTACACACTATTCTATTGTTGACCATGACGGCAATGCAGTTTCTATCACTACTACTCTAAATGGATCATATGGGGCAAAGGTTTTTGTGAAAGGAGCTGGTTTTCTGCTCAATAATGAAATGGATGATTTTAGTGTGAAAGCCGGAGTACCCAACATGTATGGTTTGGTAGGAGGAGAAGCCAATGCAATTGCGCCAAATAAGAGAATGTTAAGCTCCATGACACCAACTATTTTAGAAAAAGACGGCGATTTATTTATGGTAGTAGGCACTCCCGGTGGCTCAACCATTATCACCACTGTTTTTCAAACCATTAGTAACGTGATTGATTATAAAATGAGTATTCAAAAAGCGGTAAATGTGGGCCGTTTTCATCACCAGTGGTTGCCAGATTTACTTTATATGGAAGAAAATGCTTTGGATAGTTCAACAATAAAAGACTTGGAAAATAAAGGGTATATTATTAAACAGAGAGGAAATATAGGAAGGTGTGATGCGATTTTAAAAAATAAATGGGGTTATTATGAAGGCGGTGCCGACCCAAGAGGAGATGATGTTAAAGTTGGATATTAGTAATTAGAGTAGTCTCTATTTATCTTCTAATACTTCTTTCATGATATTTTCCAATACATCTAAATCAAAAGGCTTTGCTAAATGGGCATCAGCTCCTGCTTTTTCTGCTAGAGATTGGATGTCATTATTTGCGGAAAAGTAAATTACTGGAATATGCTTAAATTCTGGATTGCTTTTAAGTAATCTTGTGGCTTCAATTCCTCCAATTTCAGGGATCCAATTGTCCATTAAAATGGCATCTGGTTTTAAGGCAGTTACTTTTTCAATAATATCATGTGAAGTTTCAGAGGTTTCCACATGGTAGCCACAATCATTCAATATGATAGAACAAAGCTCAAGGATGTTTACATCGTCATCAAAAATAAGTATAGTTTTTTTCAATTTTGAGCTTCAGCTAAAGGGTTATTAAATTTATTTATCAGTACAATCATTTCCTGAATGTCTACAACATAATCAGGAGTGAAAAGATTTAAAGCCTGTTGAGGCATAAAGCCTACTTCAGCACTATCAGGTGTCTGTACAATTGTTGTTCCATTATTTTTTTTGATATACGATAAACCCATTGCGCCATCAGAATTTGCACCTGAAAGTAGTATACCGGCTGTTTTCTTTTGATAAATATCAGCAGCAGTTTTAAAAGTAATGTCTATAGCGGGTCTAGAATAGTTCACTTTTTCAGAATAATCTAGTGCAATCAGGTTTTTACGCTCCAATAGTAAATGATAATCGGCCGGAGCAAAATAAATTCTTCCGGGGATAAGTTCCTCTTTATCTTCACATTCAATTACTGGGATGGAAGTTCTTGGAGAGAAAATACTTGCAATGGAAGAGGCCCCAATTGCTTTTCGGTGTAGTACAATGATGATGGG
Source organism: Pelobium sp. (assembly GCA_039918235.1). Taxonomy (GTDB): domain Bacteria; phylum Bacteroidota; class Bacteroidia; order Sphingobacteriales; family Sphingobacteriaceae; genus Pseudopedobacter. The sequence continues at coordinate 8,926 of JBDSHZ010000080.1, read as the reverse complement.
GAAATCAATCGTATTCCTGATTTTAGGAATAAGCTCCATTAAAACTGCAAAGGAACCGGCAGAACCTCCGATAACCAATAGTTCTATTTGGTTATTTACATCGTTTTCCGCCATATTTTCTCATTTTCAATTTGAGTATATTTTTTACTTAAATCAGAAAAACGGATGGTTTCCTTAGATCCCAAAGCAAGATAGCCCAAATTCTCTATGCTGTCATCAAATAAATTTAACACCTTATCCTGTAAATCTTTGTTAAAATAGATGAGCACATTTCTACAGATTATGAGTTGAAATTCATTAAAAGAGCGATCTGAAACCAGATTATGAGTTGAAAATATCATATTTGCTTTTAGATTGTCGCTAAATCTTGCATAATCATAATTGGCTGAATAGTAATTGCTAAAATCTTTTCGGCCTCCGCTATTGATATAGTTTTCTGAATATAATTTCATCTGGCTGATTGGAAATATACCTTTTTGAGCACTTTCTAAAACTGCAGGATTAATATCAGTAGCATACAGTACGGCTTTATGTGCCAATTTAGCTTCATGCAATAAAATAGAAATGGAATAAACTTCCTCACCGGTAGCGCAACCGGCCATCCATATTCTAATGTGTGGATGAGTGCCCAATTGAGGAATGATTTGTTCTCTTAGCGCCTTATAAAAGCTTGGGTCACGAAACATCTCTGTGACATTTACCGTTACCTCTTCTACAAATCGGTTCAGATAATCCTCATCATTTAAAATTCTGAATCTTAGCTCAGCAAAACTTTTAAACTTATCTAATAAGCATAACCTATTGATTCTTCTTTTGATGGAAGTTTTGCTGTAATCTGTAAAATCATACCCATATTTTGTGGCGATATCATTTAAAAGAATTTCAAGATTTTCATCTTTTACAACATTTAATTCAATCATTTTATAAATATTTATTGATGTAAACCATTAAATGGTCTATATCTACCGGTTTAGATACATAGCCATCCGCACCAACCTCTAAACACTTTTCTTTATCTCCAGACATGGCTTGAGCCGTAATGGCTATTACTGGAATGGCTTTCATCTTTTCCGATTCTTTTAATTTTGCAATAGCCTGATATCCATCTATATCGGGCATCATCATATCCATTAGTATTAATTTGATGTCTTCATTTTTTTGAAGGATTTCTAATCCTTCAAAGTAACTGGTAGCTGTGTAGCAAATATACTTTTTAGACTTTAGCACCATTTTTAGCGCAAAAATGTTGCGGTTGTCATCATCTATAATTAAAATAGATTGATCAATATTCTTCATATAAATGGTAATATTATACTTGGTATAACCAAACTCTTAATAAGGAAAGCAATTGATCTATATCTACCGGTTTAGAAATATAGTCAGATGCACCTACTTTAATACATTTTTCTCTGTCGCCCATCATGGCTTTTGCGGTTACCGCAATAATGGGAAGTTTTTTGTGTTTCGGATTTTTTCTGATGGCACTGATGGTTTCGTAACCGTCCAATTCAGGCATCATAATATCCATTAAAACAACATCTATTTCTGGGTTTTCATTCAACTTCTCTAAAGCTTCTTTGCCGTCAATGGCACTAATCACTTTCATTTGATGTTTTTCTAAAGCTTTAGAAAGTGAAAATATATTCCTTACATCGTCATCAGCAATTAAAACAGTTTTATTTTTAATGACTTCTGTGAGTATGCCTAATTTTTTGAAAGAATTCTCAGGTTTTGGAGTTTCATCATCTCCAACTAAATGTAAAAACAAACCAACTTCATCCAAAATTCGCTGGTAGGAATGAGCCGTTTTCACCACTATAGAATCTGCGTATTTTTTAATCTTCAGTTCTTCTGTTTTAGAGATGTTTTTTCCGGTAAATATGATGATTGGCAAATTCTCTAATCCAGGACTCTGGCGGATGACTTCTAACGTTTCATAGGCTGTTTCGTACGGAACGCCCATGTCCAAAATTACACAGTCAACATTTTTTTCCTGTAAGGTCTTTGTGCTTTCAGCAACATTGTTTTTAATTTCTGTACTAATGTTAAAGTTGCCTAAGAAATAAGAAAGTGCACTGGCGTGTTTACTGTTTTCTTCAACAATCAATACTTTTTTAGGCGATTTATTTAACGCTGCTTCTATCTTTTCAAAAACAGAGCTCATGTTCTCAATCGCAAAAGGTTTATTGATAAAATCTACAGCACCTCTTAATAAACTCTCTTTTTTTGCCTGTAAAGAAGACATAATGTGAACAGGGATGTGCTTGGTCTTGCTATTAGATTTCAGCTGTTCCATAATCATCCATCCATCCATAATTGGGAGTTGAATGTCCAACAAAATTGCTCTTGGATGATACTCTAAAGTAGCCGGAAGTGCCAAATCTCCTCTCACCACAACAATGCCTTTATAATTTTCTTTTCTGGCATAATTCAATAATGTTTTAGCAAAAACCGTATCATCTTCTACAATGAGAATTACCTTATCTCCCTTTATAATATTAGAACGGTCGTCCTCAATTTCCTCCGGAATAATTTTACTGATTAAGGAAGGGAATTTTTCATTACTATGGAATAATGTGGTTCCCTTGGTTTCCTCCTTTTGTACGGATTGTTCAATTTCGGTAATCAACTCTACCTTTTTATTCTTAGGTAAAGTGACCGTAAATTCGCTACCATGATCTGGTTCACTCTTTACAGAAATTGAACCTCCCAATAATTTAACTAATTCCCTGCTGATGGATAATCCCAGTCCTGTTCCTCCAAACTTCCTTCTGGTAGAACCGTCGGCCTGTTGAAAAGCTTCAAAAATAAGGTGTTGCTTGTCTTTGGGAATTCCAATTCCGGTATCTTTAACAGTGAAAATCAAGTTGTCATTTTCTTCTGCAACATGAAGAGAAACGTATCCTTTCGAAGTAAATTTAATCGCATTGGAAAGTAGGTTTTTCAAAATCTGCCCTAAGCGTATTTCATCTGTTTCTAATAAGTATGCTTTTTCATCAATGTTGAACTTTAAATCTATATTTTTTTGATTCGCAACTGGCGCAAATAAGCCTTTTAACTCATTTTTCACTTTATCAATGGAAACCATCTCATAGGTGACATCCATTTTTCCAGCTTCAATTTTAGAAAGGTCAAGGATTTCATCAATCAGTGTTAGCAAGCCGTTTCCTGAGCTTTGGATCACTTTTGCAGATTCGACTTGGTCTTCAGTCAAGTTTCCATCCGGGTTTTCGGCACTTAACCTAGACAGTAATAATATCGAATTTAATGGTGTTCTTAGCTCATGTGACATGTTGGCCAAAAACTCTGATTTATATTTTGTGCTCAACGCTAATTCTTCAGCTTTTTTCTGAATTTCTATATTTCTGTTAGCGATTAATTGATTTTTTTCTTCCAATAATTTAGACCTTTCTTCTAATTCTTTGTTAGCTTGTAAAAGCTCTTCTTGTTGAACTTTAAGTTCTTCTTCCGAGGCCTGAAGTTTGTGAGTTTGCGCCTCTAACTCTGCATTCATGTTCTCTAGTTCATTGTGCTGCGCTTGGAGTTCTTCTGTTTGAGTCTGCGTTTCTTCTAATAAATTTTGGATATATCTCCTGGATTTTGCAGCAATAATTGCAGAACCGGTACTGGAGAGACAACCTTTATAGAAATCTAGATCTATTTCTCCGAAAGGTTCATTACAACCGAGCTCTATCACGCCCACAACAGTGTCTTCATTTAATATTGGCAACACCAATAAGTTTTTCAGCTTTAACTGCGCTCCTGAAAAACTTAAATGGTAACTCTCTTCATTTAAGTTGGAGAGTAATTTCATTTTACCATCTTTAAAAACCTGCCCGATAATTCCTTCTCCTTCTTGGAAAGAATCTTTCATGTAACCTTCTTTTCCATGCGTAGCTTTTAAAACTAATCTGCCATCTTCATATAAATAAATAGCTCCGTTTTGGCACTCCCCATAATTGATTAAATGAGTTAACGCTTCGTGGCAAACCATATCTATTGTTTTGTTGCCTACTAATTTTTCGTTAATGGTTGCTAAACCTTTCTGTAGCCACTCGTCGTTATATATTTTATCAAAGCTAGTTTCAAGTGAGATAGCCATTGTATTTAGGGAAATGCTCAGTTTACCCAAAAATCCTTCAGCATTCTCTTCTACTCTAGTGGTATAGTCGCCCTCTGATATTTTTTGGGCTATTCCTTCTATAGAAACAATATTTTTTGTGGTCTCTTTTTCTTTATCTATTAATTGCGTTTGTAATTTCTCTCTTTCTTTAAAATCATTCCTTATTCTGAAATAGAAAACTAACGTAATAATTAAAGAAATAAGGGTAGATAATACGAGTAAAATCGGGGTTAATGATGAAGACTCATTACTAGCTTGAGAACGTGATTTAAGAAGTTGGCGCTCTACATTCTTCATTTTATAAATGACCAAATCCACAATCTGTAATTGATTTTTGCCCCGTTCTAAAGTTTGCAGTGTTATCAATTCACCATTGTTTCTTTGGGCAACAATCCCCTTCAGAATGTTTTCATACTTTGAAAACTCTTCGGTCAATTCATTTGCATTCTCTATTTGAATAGGATTATCTGAGAGCAGAAACTGTAGCTTATTTAACAAAGTATCAGTTGCTTTCTGACTATTAAAATAAGGTTTTGAGAATTCATCGTTTTTAGATAAAAGAAGCCCTCTTATTCCAATCACCTTGTCTTTTAAGTTAAGATGAATATCATCTAAAGTGTTTAAAACATCTAAGGTGTGCTCTACCATATCCTGGCTTTTTACCAGCATTTTTATAGAAACAAAAGAAGCTACAGAACTTAATAATAATAAAATGAAGGAGATCGAAAATCCGATCTGAAGATTGCGTATAAATTTAGATGCCATGTTTAAATGTCTTGTGCAATTCTGGGAATACTAAAGTAAAATTCGGAGCCTTTATTAAAATCACTTACCACACCATATTTGCCTTGGTGCCTATTGATGATCTCCGCACATATATAAAGGCCAATACCCAAGCCTTGAAATTTTAAGGATGATTCTTCCACTCTATAAAATTTAGTGAAAACACTTTTCTGTTTTTCAGGAGAAATACCAATTCCATTGTCTTTAACTTTTACCGTAAAATCATGTTCATTGTCTTCTCTGGTAATGGTGATCAATTTATTTTCTGGAGAGTATTTTAAGGCATTGGTCATGTAATTGAGCAAAACCTGCTCTAAACGGCTTTCATCTGCAAAAACTTCTAAAGGCATTTCATTATTATAGATTATTATTTCACAACCTTCATGAGTTTGTCTAATCGTCTCCGCGGCTCCTTCAAGAAGTTCCTGTAAATTAAAATGCTTTTTATTCAGTTTTAACTCTCCACTTTCAATTTTAGAGATATCCAAAAGTTCTGAAATCAATTGATTCAGTTTGCCAACCTGTAATTCCGCTTTTTCAATATAAGATTTTAATTGCTCAGATTCATGATCTTTTAAATTACGTGATAATAACTGTATATAAGCTTTTATACTTGTCAATGGGGTTTTTAATTCATGACTGGCAATACTTAAAAACTCATCTTTTTTCTTTTCAATCTGTTTTTGAACGTCTATATCTGTAAAAGTACCTACCCATTTTATAATCTTTTCCTGATCCTTAATAGGAGTTATTTTTAGTAAATGATAGCAGTAATCTTGATGATGAAGTTTAGAAATCCTAACTTCCATAACCATTTTCTCGCCTAATAAAATTGCGTTTTTAAACTCCTTGTCAATGTCTCCATCATCCGGATGAGTCATCGGAAATTCTTTTAAACTACTCGAATACTGATACCAATGCTGATTCACAAATTCTATTTTACCAGAAGGATCGGCAGTGAAAGCGATTAAGGGTAAAGACTCTAACGTACTGTGTAACTGTTCAACCCGATCTTTAAGCTCAGACTGTACTTTTTTTCTAATCTCAATTTCCGTTCTTAATGCCTCCTGAATTTCATGTAAGGCTTTTGTCTGTTCATACAATCTCACAAAAGTGTTCACTTTTAACAACAGGATATCAGGGTCTATGGGTTTGGTTACATAATCAATTCCACCTGAAGCGTAACCGCGAGTGATGAATTGTTTATTAGTACTTACTGCTGAAAGAAAAATGATAGGGATATTCTTTGTCTTATTGAACCCAGAAAGTGTTTCTGCAACTTCAAAGCCGTCCATTCCCGGCATCTGCACATCTAAAATAATGAGTACGTAATCGTTCTTAAGAACTTTTTTCAGTGCCTCCTCACCAGAGAGAGCAGTGTCAACCTCAAATTCCTTAGACGTTAAAAGTTTTTTTAAGGAATATATATTCTCTGTTTTGTCGTCGACAATTAAAATCATGTACAGTTTTTAATACAATTCTTTAACATAAGTTATAGAAATTGTAGGAGCTGAAAATTGATGTAAATTATTAAATTATTAGCAGATAAGTTTTAAATATCCACATACGTTTAGTCAAAGTAATTCTGCTTGATAAGCTTAAAAAAACATCTAATGGAGCATTATATGAGAACTTCAGTAAAAAGTTAGTTATAATTTTCTTTTTAGTTAAATTTAGATTTAAAAAAAGCGATTATTTTAAGCATAAAAATCCTTCTGTAACAACAAAAATTAATCCAAAATCAAATAGAGCTTACAGGACTAAAATTTATTATGCTTGCATAATAAATTTAAGATTGCTACATTTGAAATACCATATAAATTTAAAGAATGAAGCAACAGGAAACAATTGATTATTTTCTAAAAATAACCTGGCAAACAATTGCTAATAAATACAATAATCTAGCTTCGGAATTTGGTATTACCCAATCCATAGGATATCTCCTTATTAATATAGATGAAACGGAAGGCACTACTGTTTCAGAAGTTGCGGCTTTATTGGGCCTTAAATCTACAAGTTTAAGCAGAATGTTGAACAACCTAGAAAACGACGGATTAATATATAGAGAAGGTCACTTAACTGATAAAAGATCAGTGATGCTGTATTTAACCGAGCTGGGTAAAGAAAAACGTCATTTGGCAAGAGTAGTGGTAAAGAAATTTAATGATTATTTAAATGCTCATTTATCTGAGGAGGGTAAAACACAACTCATCAACTCCTTAAAAAAAGTAAACGAGTTGACAATAAATTACACACAAGAATAGGATCAATTTATGAAAAGATCAATCAAAAAAGTAGCTGTATTAGGGTCCGGAATTATGGGGTCTAGAATTGCCTGCCACTTTGCAAATATTGGATTAGAAGTATTGCTTTTGGATATTATTCCCAAAGAATTGAATGATAAAGAAACGGCAAAAGGATTGACTTTAGAAAGTCCTGCTGTACGAAACAGGATTGTGAACGATGCTTTGGCATTCGCTGCCAAATCAAACCCTTCCCCGGTCTATAATAAGTCGGTTTTGAATAAAATTAAAACAGGAAATTTTGAAGACAATATGAAGGATATTGCCACTTGCGATTGGACGATTGAAGTGGTAGTGGAGAACTTAAAAATCAAGAAAATTGTTTACGATCAAGTAGAGCAGTTCAGAAAACCCGGCACATTAATTACTTCCAATACCTCCGGAATTCCAATCCATATGATGGCTGAAGGCCGTTCTGAAGATTTTAAAAAGCATTTCTGCGGAACGCACTTTTTTAACCCGCCTCGTTATTTACGCTTATTAGAAATTATCCCAACACCAGATACAGATAAAGAAGTTATCGATTTTTTGATGCACTATGGTGATAAACTTTTAGGTAAAACCACCGTTTTATGTAAAGACACACCGGCATTCATCGCAAACAGAGTGGGCGTTTATTCTATCATGGCGCTTTTGCATTTGGTAGAAAAAATGGATCTGACGGTTGAAGAAGTTGATAAATTTACTGGTCCAGCTTTAGGTAGGCCAAAATCGGCAACCTTTAGAACTACTGATGTGGTTGGGCTGGATACGATGATCAATGTTTCCAACGGACTTTCTGAAAATGTGCCGGATGATGAACAAAAAGAAGTTTTTGTGTTGCCGGATTATGTGAAGAAAATGCAGGAGAACAAATGGCTGGGAGATAAAACTGGTCAGGGGTTCTATAAAAAAACAAAAGATAAAGACGGCAAAACAGAGATTTTAGCTTTAGACCTAAAAACTTTAGCATACCGTCCTCAAAATAAAGTGAAATCAGCTACGCTGGATGCTACAAAACCTGTTGAAAATCTTCGTGAGCGGATGAAGGTTTATGCAGCTGGAAAAGATAAAGCAGCAGAGTTTTTCAGGATTTCTTTTTCAGGATTATTTGAATATGTATCGTATCGAATTCCAGAGATTTCAGATGAGCTTTATAGAATTGATGATGCCATGAGAGCTGGTTTTGCTTGGGAATTGGGTCCGTTTGAAGTTTGGGATGCGTTAGGCGTGAAGGAAGGCGTGGAAATGATGAAGGCCAACGGCAAAACTCCAGCAAAATGGGTGACTGAAATGCTGGAAGCCGGAAATGCTTCTTTCTATAAAATTGATAACGGCAACAAAACTTATTACGATATCCCTTCAAAATCTTACAAGGCAATTCCGGGTCAGGATGCCTTCATTATTTTGGATAACATTAGAGCGAATAAAGTGGTATGGAAAAATACCGGAACTACTTTATTTGATTTAGGCGATGGTATTCTAAACCTAGAATTTCACACCAAAATGAACACTATTGGCGGTGAAGTTTTAGCTGGAATAAACAAGGCTATAGATATTGCAGAGAAAGATTACAGAGGTTTAGTAATAGGGAATGATGGCTCAAATTTTTCTGCCGGAGCCAACGTAGGAATGATTTTTATGATGGCCGTAGAGCAGGAGTGGGACGAAGTGAATATGGCAATTAAGATATTCCAAAATACCTCGATGCGTTTGCGTTACTCTTCAATTCCAGTGG